>LSSI01000039.1 GCA_001595945.1 Thermoplasmatales archaeon SM1-50 | reverse complement strand
CCATCCCCCCAGTCAAACATGTAATAAATCTGTTCTCCTTCAGGGTCGGTTGTTGTCGCAGTAAACGTGTATGGTGTCTGGGGCACTCCGGTGTCTGGTCCAATAGGTACTGCTGGTGTTACCGGTGGAGTATTATATGGTTTTATCCGCAGAGCAGGGTCGCCAAAGAGATTTGTCTCATAATAGACCCAGCGGATACCATTTTCATTGATATGCCAGATATGATGCTCCTTGGAATAATGATTCGCCTGACCCAAGGCATGGAGGTTTTCTGTAAAAAGTGCAGTAAAAAATGATTCATCCAATACCTGCGAAGGGGAGACAAGTGTGTTCTCACTTCCAAGTCCATACCGAGCGTTCATAATTACGGCAAAGGCACCATGTGGGGTTTCCACCGTAAAATATTCTGCTGCACAGTCACCATAGTTATTATCAAAAGAACCGGCAAGACAGGTCTGAGAATAGATAAAAAAATAGTTGTCATTCGTTAGTGAAGCAATATCATTTACCCCCATTTTCAACGCATATTGAACATTCCCATGACCAAGATGATTGATTAAATGAGGTGTCTGTGTGTTTAGCAGATTCATGAGTTGATTTTTCGTCCAGGTTCCATCTCGGTCATACAAGGTATCAACAACAAACTCTTCCGGGAATAAAGGGCTAATTAAATCTTTATAGTTACCACCCCAGGCAGATACACCAGGGAAACCAAGATATTCACCGACCATAAGCCCGGTATAGATATACGGGTCTGTCGAAGACTCATATGTAAGGGTTTTCATCACAAAATTTGACACCTCATCATCCGAATCCGCACAAGCACGTCCGACATACACCTCGGATAAAAGATCAGCTTCATCCTCATCGTTATATCCATTCTGGGTCGAGTTTTCACCCCAATGGTCATCCCCATCGCGATTAAAATTCCCGTCAAGACAGGCATAATACACATCAGAGGGGATATCCTCCTCTATCAGATCAAAAGACCCCAAGGGCAACCCATCCTCTACTGCAAATAGCTTTCGCAGGGGCACTATATTATCACTAGTGGTATAATCTGCATCACCTCCAAGGAGAACATACTCAGTCCCAAGCTCAGTGTAAGCATAGCGAATGAAATTACGGATCTTCGCTTGGGTATCATTAAACTTCGCAATCGGTCCTTGTATCTCCCCATAATAAAACGGGTTACTTGGGTTGTTATCACCCCAGGCACCATTCACCCAGTAATCAGCATTAGCAACAATTTCCTCGATAGTAAAAATACCCGCAGTCATCCCTTGACTTTGTTTCGCGGCTACTAAATCTTGAAACGTATAGCTCCCAGTTGCATCCCGTAAATCCTCATTGGTAATAATGACATATTCTATAGAATCAAATGGTACTGACAGAGGAGCATCCTCATATGTCGTCGATACCTGTGGATTGATAACCTCTTTACTCACTATCTCTTTATCTTTTAGTACATTACGTATAGGATTTGCCATAAAGGTTGATCGTGTATTCACTTGTACCGTCATATGATCAAACCAGATGATCTCACCAGAATCCTGTAGGAATTGAACAGGATGGAGATTCACAAATACTATCATATATCCTCTGAATAAATGGGTACCAACGACAGTAAACAACCGATTAGAAAAATCAGATTCAGCAAAACCATCAACAGTCTGCTGATTGGAACCAATAGGAATGATATTATGGCCTTTCTCTACATTAAAACCATCACCTAGGGATATACCCTGGTTAACTATGATTTCAACAGATTCAATAATTCTTCCATACGGCATTAAAATTTTCAACGGTTTAACAGGTAAGGAAGCTGTATTCACATCACAATAATTCGGAAGGTTTCCCATTGTAATTTTATCATAATGTTCGGTATCTACGTTGACCTGTTGAATCGTAGGTGATGGAAAATCACAGTCAATGACAATCGTGTCATAGACAGTCTCATTTGCAGTGAAATCAGCAATGCCCGATATCATCCCAGATGATACTATCAAAATAGATAGTATTGTTAACAAAATCTTATTTAATGTTGCCATAAGAATTACCTCATAAAAAAATAATTTATTACTCATATATATAGTTACTTATTTTCAAGAAAATATTCTAAAACCTCTTATTTTTTAAAAAAAAGATTCTCAAAAAAATAATTATTCATTCTTAAAAACCATTCGCCTGCTCTTTAAGGGGAAGGCGGGAGTCGTATTTCACAGGAAAACAGAGGTGGTGCTTTATGGAAAATACTGGCGAAGGTTAGACTAATTTATTTCTCTTGACTCTCCCATATCACTTTTATCGTTAATTATATGCATAATTTTTTATCATATTCGGGAAAAATCAAATGTCACCATATTTTTAATCTAAATAAGTAGAATATACTTCTAAGCATAAGATGATTATAAAACACAAAATTGGAGTCAATAACATTTGAAAAGACAGCTTGTAATCGTAGGTTTTCTTATCCTATTTGTTTGTGTTGAATCAAGCGGATGTAAACAAGAAAGTAAGACAATAGATCATGAAAGAACCAGGTTTATTGGAACATGGCAAAATACAATGAAAAGTTATATTCACACAATGAGCTTTTTTTCAGATGGTATATGTGTATTTAGGAATTATACTGAAACGTGGGAGTTAACGGAGGGGAAATTAGTAATTAACATATCAAGTATTTCTTTCTCATCCAATTAAACGTATTCATTTTCAGACAATGACAACGCTCTTATTGACTTTTACTGGAAAGAACTATGTTGATATATGGACAAGACAATAAAGGAAAATATATAAAAAAAAAAATAAAATTGATACCGGTATTTTTATTAACCGATCTTTTTTCTATAAGCAGAAATTCTCCTGTCCGTTTAATTTCTCACCATCGAGGCAGTACCCGGACTTTCAGGAAATGAATGATAAACCCATACGTTATTTCCCGTTCATATAGATAAACGTCATCATTGATGCCCTGAACCACAACTTCAAGTATGCACAGACCTCGTGTAAACGTATGTGCATCGACGAAAAACTCCCACCTTTTATCTATTTCTTTCGTTACACTCCAGTTGCAGGGAACTTCGTAATGTTCTTTCTTTGTTATCACATATTGAGACCTTAGCATATGTTTCAAGCGAATGTCAATTGTAACATTCGCGGTATCACGTTCATAGCCTTTGTTCTCCACGCTAATAGACAGTTGAGCAGGTCTAGATAAGAACGTCCCTTTGATTACAACATTTAAATCATCATTTGTAAGAAATGGATTTAACCCAGCTATCGTAGAGAGCGTTGCAAGTGTAAGATTACAAACCTTCGTGAGGTACGTGAGATTCATATGCTCAATTCTATCTTCGCTTGTATGGTAGAAAGGATTGACAGCATATCTGACAAAATCTGTCCCATGATATCCTTCGTTTACAAACGATAAATGATCGCTAGCAGGATCCTGAGACCAACGGAGAACCTCAAGGTCAATATACTGTCGATAGGTCTCTGTCATTTTTATGCTAATATCCACCATCCAATCCGACTCACTATTGGAATGGTGTACTACCTTTCTTCCTTCGTCAGCAGTGACCGCGTATCCGACCTTATCTAATGCAAGCACACCAATAATGTTTTCCTTATTTGTTTTAGTTGCTTTCGCATACACGCTACTGCCAAGTTTCCCTTGTTCTTCTCCAGAGAATAATATAAATTTGATCGTTGAGTTAAACGTATATGTACTCATGATTTTTGCTAGTTGTAACACAATGGCAACGCCAGATGCATCATCATCTGCACCTGGTGAAATCTCAATTGAATCATAATGAGCACATACGATAACAACGCCATCTGCTTTGCTTGTTCCTTCCAACGTTGCAATGATATTTTTTCCAAAGAATTTTCTCGTACTCCATTCGAAATATTCCACAGGTAGTGTTGTAGAAATCAATTGATTATAAATATAATCTCCAACAAGTTTAAGGGATTCTGATCCGGTTTTATGCGGACCAAAGTCCTGGATCGTTTGCACATGTTTTCGTAGTGTAGAGGTATTGACCTCCTGGATCATTTTAATAATATCAGAGGACGTAATCCTTGTATCAACGGGTTGTATTAGAACGGCAGATGTCTGTGCTATTATCAATGAAGGGAGGAAGAAAGCAGTGAAAATCTGGGAGAGAAGCACTAAAAATATGATACGATTTAGTTTCGAATTTTTTAACATAATAATCAAATTATTAATATTTATTTAAAATTATGTGTTGATCGATTTTTTTCCAGATATTACTTATTGTTATATACGAGTAGAAAAAGAAAAGGTACGGAACACCTGCTCGTACTCATAGGAACTGGTGTCCTACTTATCTGCAGTAGACCGGGGAAAAAAGTGGACGTAAAATTGAGAAAGGTATGTAGTTAGGGAGGCATAGGTAACAAGTATGAAAACTACGTTTCCTCAGATTTCCACGTCCTTTATTAACAATTGTTAATTCATGTTTATATTACTTTCGCTTTTAGAGGCGGGTAAAGAGGGAAAAATAGCTCATTCATTCATAAAAAAACAAGGGCGGTGCACAAAATAGACCAGCATCTCTTAAAAAAATAGTGGAAAAAATTTATCCTATTTTCTCTTTTAATATCGCGTCGTAGGAGTAAAACTGCAACTGCCCTTCTGAATCGACAATCGTCTCTGCATATAGGACCCATTGTCGTGTGGTTTTTATTCTTGGTTGAGCAAATACCTTTATCTGTCGAACAAAGGAATTTTCTGCAGATTTGTTTATTTTATAGACAGACCAGTTTACTTTGACTGGATTAATCGGTGAGTAATCCCCAATAGAGTCTATAAACTGATTTGTTAGGTTCCTATCATACGTATATCCTGAGACTTGCCATTCGCTTCGTACAGCAGTGTTATTGCTGTATGATCCTGGAAAAAAATCCATGTTATACTGGAAATGACCGACAAACATCATCCCCCAATCATTTTGATCATAAGGTGGACCATTCTCACCGGAAGAGAGGTCAAATGTTTTCAGACCGTTAGTATACATGTAATTCATGATACTATGGTATTGCCCCCAGGTCTCCTTATACCGTTTATTAGGAAAAAAATAGAATCCATAGCTGATATTATCAATACCTTCAAAAGCACAGCTTTGCCTACTGATACCACAGGTATGGGTGGTTTCATGCAATATTAATGACCCCACGGCGATTCGTTTCCCTCGCGGCGTTGGCACAAGGCCCATTAACACAAAATTAAAAAGCTGTAGCATCGGCTTGTAGAAAATCGAAGGGAAATACGAGATTTCTACAGTATCAGGCATGTTATTTTTTGAGGGAGACGCAAAACCACCACCATGCCCGATGACCAAATAGCGAAAGATTCCCTTCCTCTCATCAGGGAAATAACTATTGTAATACCGAAGCATCATCCCAGATTCAAACGATACTTTCTCGTAATGTGGGACAATCTGCCCACCGCCGTTTTCAGGGGTATCTGGCCATCCATCATCAAAAAAACATTTGATATTATGCTCCGCAAACCGTAGTGTGGTGGGTCAAATAGCCCGCCTCTTCCCATGACATCAACCTCGTAATAGATATTCTGAATAAATGGATCGGCGAACCATTTCTCCATCTGATACTCCTCACTATTTGAAAGACCATCAAGGTCAGGGTCAAGCCGTTCATGGTCATCCCATGTGAAGGGGTCATAACCCCATTTCCATTCCCATGCGGTCGGTATGCCATCGTCGTCAGGATCTCGTGTCGAGTCATCTATAGTTGGGTCTGTGTCCAGGATGTTAACCTCTATCCAATAGGGGATAAAATCACCATCATAATCGATTTGATAGATATTGAACCAGATCTCAAAGGTATCTCCTAAATAATAGCCGTATCCGTCATAATCATTAAAGGAATCGTCACCAGACCATCGACCGGTACGATAATCATACGTGACCGTGAACGCATCTTGTTCAACATCAGTGGTTTTCCTTCCGAATAACCCAGAGGGTACCCGTTCGACAATGGTAAGCGTCACCGTTGAGGTTTGCTGTTCTTCTTCTGTATCTCTCATAATTTTGTTTTCCTCAAACATGCTGTCCCATGTGTTAAACAATATCTCAGCGGTTCTACCATGCTGGGTAACGTCTTTACTGACATACTCCAGTCCATCCATGTTTGAGATGAAATAAAACGACGGCTTCGTTTTCCAAGAATT
>LSSI01000038.1 GCA_001595945.1 Thermoplasmatales archaeon SM1-50 | reverse complement strand
TGAAACGGGTTTTGCAATGGAGGATTTTCTTCCGGAGGAAAATCCATCGGTTACTACGATGAATAGAGTTATGGATCGGTTTCCGTTTTCGAGTCAAGAGCAGGAATATATCCTCATCGAGGGAGATGTCGCTACGGTGGCAGTTCTTGAAGGCATCGCGGAGACTATTGAGGAATTGGATGATGATGGTTTCGTGCTGAAATCTAGAGACGACACGCCGATGCACCGTTCGATTCTCTCTGTTATTCAAGAAGCGATCGCTACAAATATCTCACTTGTTGATCGGTTTGATCTTTCTGTAGAGGGGATTCCAAACACTGATGATTCTGTTGAGTTGTTGTATGATTATCTGTATGATAGTGAAGCCTATGGGTTTGAAACTCAGCAGCTTCTTCATCGAGAGGGAGATACTTACGACGCTAGTCTTATTGGAGTGTATATTAAACTTGATGTGGATGGGACAGATGATGATGTAAGTAGTGTTATGTCGGATCTCTATGATGGGTTAAATCAGGATATCAAGGCGGGATTTGGTGATGCAGACGCGATTGTTACAGGGGAGAACTCAATGATGCATGTGATTATGAATTCTATGACTGAGAGTCAGATTCTTTCAACTGGTTTTTGTTTGGTCCTTGCTGCGCTTGTGCTTATTGTTGCCTATCGGAAACCGGTACTAGGGTTAATCGCTATGATTCCTGTTTCTGTTTCCATGGTATGGATCATTGGGACTATGCATTTTATTGGGTATTCGTTGAATGTTATGACGATTATGATTACCTCGCTTACTATTGGATTAGGAATCACCTATGCGATTCATGCGGTGGAACGCTTTCGGTTAGTGTCAGAGCATACGGGGAATGTAGTGGAAGCGATTTCAGAAACTATTGGCCATACCGGTGGGGCATTGTTGATATCTGCGATGACTACTATTTTTGGATTTGGATTACTAGTAGTAACGCCGATGCCGGTGGAGCAACAGTTTGGTATGATAACCGCTTTGACGATACTGTTTGCATTTGCCACATCGATTTTTATTCTACCACCTGTCTTACTATTTTGGGGTCGATGGCGGAAAAAACACAAAGGCTATATTATCTCACCTGGTCCACCTGGTAAAAAAAAGAAATAAGAGTAAATGTGAATACACATTTACTGGTAGAAATTATTCTTTCGAGCAACCTGGACAGCAAACCGTAGGATGCTCCTTAAAATACTCAAGAATTATTGTATGTGCATTGGAATTCGGTCCAATATATAACGGCGCACCACAATAACAGCAATAGCACTTTAATGCCCACTTTTCCCTTCCCTCATCGAGTCCTTTATCACGACCAAATTGATATCCTTTATTATATCCCATATCATACCATTGCACAAACTTATGTTCATAGTTCTCTGCTTTTATTCCAAGTGCAATGCCTAAAAAATCCTTTCGGCTCTGACCAGTATCTTTCAAATGTTTGTTCAGTTTATCATGCCATGCCTTCGGCATACGTACGGAAAACACCGGATTGTTATTCTCATATCGCATTCTGCTTGGTGTTTTATGCTTCTTTCCATTCATATATATCACCTCAATTTTTTTGTATCAAAATTTTTAATTTTCGCATTATTCGTTCAGGTATACTATACTGGTAATACAACTGGTATTTCATCTGGTGGAACATAGGGTAATCTATTATGGTAAGTAACACAATACATTCGAACATTTCATCATCCATAAGCTCACCTACTTTGTACCAGACGGACAAAAAATTGCCCATCAATATTGAGAACTCCAATTATTTTACCAACAAATGATAATAATTTTTGAAGTGGAACTGCCGTTAGAGGTAACTTTATTTCTCTGATACAAATGAATTGTAGCTTACAGCAGTTTCCATCTTCTGTGACTGAAACAAGAATTCCAATAATTTCTTCGTTGTCTGCCAACGTCATTAACAGCTCTATCAATTTTCATAATATATAAAAACTATGAGTATATTCATTATTTATACACATGCTTAAGGAAGGAAAAAATCAAAGATATCTCTACAGATGCTCTTGTGATCGGCTTAGCAAAAGACCTCTTACCTTACGTGTTCTTTCAATAATAAAAGATTTAGAAAAAAAGTGGGTGACAATAAATGACATAATTAAGATTGGACAACAAAAATATCGAGATTGGCCTAAAGACCGTAATACAATTTATAGAGCGTTGAAATCGATGAGTAAATGTAAATTTGTGTCAGAAAAGAGAAGGATGCAGGGGCAGGCTACATTATGGAGCATTAATAAAAATCAAATATCAGATAGAGATCTAATGATCCATGAGATAAAACAATTACAATACGTTGTATCCAGACTCCCTCACTGGGCATTTAAAAATGAATATTTCAAATATGAAATAGAAATCATATGGCAAAGAATACGAACCGCCATCATTGATATAGAAAACCAAGACATTACCGTAAATTGGATACTTTTTAACGTGAAAACAGAAGAAATATTTACTTCAAAAGATTTTAAACCATTAGACAAGCAATTGAGTATCATATTTGTTTTTTGCCTGTGTAATCCCGGATGGAAGTTATTGAACACCTGGTTTAATGTATCTCAAATCCCCTATCGCGTTAAAGCAGATTTTAAATTGATGGATATATGTCAAAGAAATTTTTATCCAAAGAAAACGAAAGAACAAATGTTTGAAAAATTAGAGAAATATGAATTGGATACCCGCCTTTCTAAGAGACTACGGTTTCTAATGATGCTGTATGTTGATACAAAAGAATTGGATTATAAGTATACGTTCAAATTGTTTGACAAAAATAACTTCCCTTTCATAATCGATAATAAGCAAGATACATATGAAGAGGCTGTTTCAAAGGAGGAAGTCATGTTATTTATGCAGAGGTCAAATAGGAAGAATCTATTGTTAGATGCCATGAAAAAACAGGATTATAGTGTAGATGAAATCGATCAGTTTATTGCTAACTATAAGAGATTTCTTTTACCTTGCAATCATTAACCTGTACCGGGTCATAGACAAAACAATAAGATCTCAATTTTGGAATAAAACATAGAGGTTTAACCCATAACATTCTATTTGCAATTATTATTGGAGTTATATTTGGGATATTGTTTGGATATTCATCAGGTATATTATATGGGTTCATCGGATTTATATCAGGGTTTCTTGGAGTAATGTTACATTTACTTGGAGATCTAATGACCTACCAAAAATTCAAACCATTATGGCCATTTGATCAAAGAGAAATTGCATATGGTTTCTTTGAATCAAAAAGTGACACTGCAAATAAAGGCTTTTTGGCATTAGGTATAGTTGGTTTTATGGGATATGCAATTATTTCCTCTGGTGCTATATAATTTGTTAAAACGTACTAGATAATTTTCCAAATATCCAATCATAAATACTGATTATTTTTAGTTTTTCTCCTAGGAGACTCTAATCATAGCCTCATGATTAGAGTCGGTCGATGATTAATAATTAAAATTAAACTATATGGAAAATTCAGACAATGCTTATCTGTATATCATTCTTATAAAAAATTTACCATTAAATCGGACGCTGGGGAAGGGATTTGAACCCTTGCGGTGAACAAAGCACCAATAGCTCTCGAGGCTATCGCCTTGATCCGGGCTTGGCTACCCCAGCACTCGATGACAGATGTCAAAAGCTTAATGAAAGGCATTTTTATATGAGTATCGATTCCAGTGAAAGTTAAGGTACACATATCCAGGACAAAAAAAATAGAAGAAATCGATATTGACACAGGAACAACCGTTGAACATATTCTAAAAAAAATCAATTTAAAACCAGATACAGTTATCGTAATGAAAAAAGACAAACCAATCCCAATTGTTGACGAAATAAAAGACGGTGAAGAACTAAAGATTATCCATGTATCCTCAGGTGGATAACACAGTAACAATTTTTTTTGCTCCCGTAGTGTAGTCCGGCCAATCATCACGGCCTCTCGAGCCGTAGACTCGGGTTCAAATCCCGACGGGAGCATCAATTTACTAGTAAATTATAAAAACATATAATCTATTTCTCTTTTTGGTGAATTATTTTGGGGAAGACTGAGACTATCAAACAAAGAGCTATCTGGGTCTATGCACCAACACTGGAACAGAGAAAACAATGGGACAAGATTGCAAAAGAAAATGGAATGTCTCTATCTAAATGGATAGTACAAACGATAGAAGATTCACTCCTTGAGTTTGACGACGAAGTGAAAAGCATAAAAGATATTGAGACAGAGAATAAAGACCTACGAAAGGAAATATCAGAAATACAGAGTAAACTGCGGCGAGAAACCATTATAAGAAACAACTTAGAAAAGGAAATACGGAAATACCGGGCAGAATCATTTCTATCTCCATCTTCGGAGGGGATTAGGCAATATGATAAGGAGTTGATAACGCTCCTCAGAAATACCAAGAGCAGAGAAGGAAAAAGACGATATATTGACAATGATGAGATACTATCCCGCCTTGGAATAGAATTTACAGAAACAGAAGCTGTTAAAGCCATCTCCAGCCAATTATCACGTCTGGAAAGATACGGGTTGGCTGAATCTAGTACCAAGGGCTGGCGGTGGAAGGAATATGACTAAAAAGAAAACCATTATCGTTCCCGCTATTAATCTAGATATTGAAAATGAGGCCCTTATTAACGAATATCTCAAAGATGCAGAAGCCGTAGGTTTGACAGAAAGGACCATTGAGAACTACAAATCATGTTTAAAGAAATTCTCCAGTGTTATTGATAAATCCCTGATGGATGTTGATATTTCTGATTTAATAGTTTTTAAGAAATATCTAGAAACCCAGAGAAATCGATATACTATACCGTTTAGTCCAAAAACTATTAGTCGATATTTCTCTGCAATAGAATCGTTTTATGAGTTTTTGGAATTTGAGGAATACATTGATAAGAGTCTCATGCCAAAGTTTAGGAGAAGATATTTAAAACGGCTTAGAAGGAAAACACGGTCCAATGGCAGTTCTAATCGTAAGTTGATTACGGTTGATGAAATGAGTATGCTTCTAAATTCTATTATGGACCCGCGTGACAAGGCGGTGATAATGTTACTTGCTAAAACAGGGATACGGCGACAGGAGTGTAGCAATATTGAAATTAAGGACTGAATTAGAGGTTGCAATCAGATTTATTTATTTAAAATTTAATCCATCTGAAGAAAAATCTCTACCAATTAGAAAGATGACCGATTATTTGCATAAAAATCATATAATCGATGATTCTGCAAAAGATGTTACATTAGAAACATCCTCAATTATGAACCGAATTGCTCACGGAGAACTTATAAATCCTGATTTAGCTGAACACATGATTAATACATCTCTTAGATTAATTGCTTTCTATTATAACATTTACTATGCTATAGAGCAAGATACACATAAAAGGGCTAGAAGTGGAGACATTTCAGAAGAATAATTTATTTCATAAAAATTCTGTTAGGTGTAACAGTTGATGTCTACTGAACCCCCAATCATAAAAAGTAATGCAAGTCTAAACTTCTAATCACCGTACATCAATATGAGTCGTAAGTTTCCCTGTTCATAAAACGTCAATAAAAAACTCAACCAAGAACAACACTCTCAAATCCCTGTATCAAAAATCATTCCTTTTTTGAACATGTTCATCCCTTTTTTATTCTCCTTGAAAACCCCAGGGGATTGATTTTTTACAACGAAATGTATCTATTTTCAGGTTATTTATCGAAAAATATATATAGAATAAGTGACAAAT
>LSSI01000037.1 GCA_001595945.1 Thermoplasmatales archaeon SM1-50 | reverse complement strand
AAAAGCAGACTATTGGAATATTCCTTGACAAGACTGCTAAGTTCATCAAGAAGAATATGTTCAAATAAGGCATCGTACCAAGCATTAAAGATTGTTAGTCCTGGGTCATCATAGAACCCGTCAGTATCTTGGTCATTGAGGTAACAATCCCAGGATTCTAATGCGTTTTTCACTTCAGAAGAAACTCCGCTACTAGTATTGATCGCGTGTTGAAGGAAGGGTTTAAAGTAGGTGCCATATGCATCATGGTAAGCAACATTCTGACAAATGTCTTTCATGTCCTGGAAACTCACCGCTGAATCTGCTGCAAGAAGCTCCTGGATGCGGACTACGATATGTCCTTCTCCCCAGAGAGGACCAACCTCGGCCTCTGCATGAGTCCAGCTTATTTCTGGTTTGTTATTCCAGTTAGCAAAAAAACCCAAGGGTGGATTGCGTTGCTGCGGAAGGTCTTCAAAGGGGACGATGCCACGCCATTCCTCTTTCCCGGTTCCAAGTAGGGGGAATCTGTCATCGATACGGCGATGTAGAAATCCATAATAAGACCGAATAGGATAATACCCCGAATGATAATAGCCGATATCTCCGTTTCTGTCTGCCCAAAACCAATTATGGGATGAGACTATTTTGCTAACGCCTTGTTCAAATTCCGTAATGTTTGTACACTGTTGAAAACTCATGACTCCTTCGATGGTGTGATGCTCTTGTTTCCAGAACGCCATCTTGGATGACATCGCTATCCCGCCAATGAAGGCTCTCCAGCGAATGTCAAGCACAGGACCATGGATGGTTCGGTAGCAGTTAAACTGAGAGGAATTACTATTTTTATCATAGATAATTTCAGTACGGTTTTCCATGTTTAGCCAGCGACCGTTGAAGAGGTATTTCGTCTTATCAAGTGGATGAAGAATCTCGATGTAGGTATCAACTCCATCGGAAAGACCTGATGTTGTTGTCCATGCACCATAGGTATTTGCACCAATCGCAATCGCGGGACCAACACCAGGAAAGGTCATTCCACTTGCGTTAATCCCCGCACCATGCATACCAACCTCAACGACAATCTGAGGGATGGAATGTCCCATTTGTGGTCCACCAAGTAAAAGAGCGTTCCCTGTTTCTGATTTCTCTGGAGCCACCACCCAACCGTTGCTTCCGAAATGATAGAGAAGCCCCTGGGCTTGACAAAATTGTTGTTCTTGATGCTTCATATGAACAATATATTCTGCGGATTCAAGCAGAATCCGAGGTAGAATCGGAGGGGTTGTTAGGTTTAGCAAAGGTGTGTTTGTGTCATTTGATTGAATAGTTGTGGTTGCCCCCGGGTCTACCTGAGGGCAGGCGTCATTAAATATCTTCCATCCCTTGATCACTCCGTTTCGCTGGATAAGCTGCTGTAATACAAGGGTAAAGACAAGTTCCATGCCACCTCCTTCTCCCCATCGTCGAACCATAAGCTGCCCGATTGACAAAGAATCCTCAACCGTCCAGGGAACAGGGGTGATGTTTCGAATAAGGTATTCATGAGGCATTTTCTCCTGTGGATTAGCGATTGCTTCTGTAATATACTGATTTATTCCTTCAGCATATGCAACAATCATTTCTTTATATGGTGATTGTATTGCGGAAAAAAGCTGGGAGTTCTCCTCAACAGTGTATCCATGAATTCGCGTCCAATAATCGATACTGACGTTTCCTATGCCAAGCTCATAAAGTCGTCCTGTTGCTTCTCTGCGGAACAAATCCGCCTGCCAGAGACGGTCTTCTGCAATAGCATATCCGACCCCAAAGGCGATCTCTTCTTTCGTTTCAGCATAGACATGGGGGACGCCATAGCTATCTCGAATGATTGTGTAATTCCAGGTTTTAGATGCATGTGTTTTTTGTTTTACTTGCACCTGCGATGATGGATTTATAACAAAGTAAGGATTTTCTAAAGGTTTGTTTACTGATTGTAAGGACATCGATGATAATATCATTAGCATGATTACAACAAGTATGATATAGGCTTTCATAGTGACAAATCTCTTTTTAAAATATAGTATGAGATATATTTATACTATTGGTATATTGGGTCGATGTGTAAATATATAACTAGTGTTTCCTGAAAAAAGATAAAAAAAAATTCCGAAAAAAACATTCGAATGTTTTTTGACTCTCTTTCATATAACGGCTAGGTGGACATCAATTCACCTATACAATGCTGAAGTAATTGTATCAAATCATCTTTACCTAAAATATCTTTTCCTTTCTGTTTGATTTCCCAGATACACTTCTCCTGTTCTTCATCATATTGAAAATCAATGACGACCTTTCCCTTTAGCATCTTTTCGAACCCCAAATCAATGTATCAATGCAGAATTAATATTAAAAACCTCTGTTATTCGTTTTTTCATGCAAATTTATATAAATATTGAAAAAACATAAAAAAAAAAACATAAAATAACAAAAATAAGCTGTTTTCCTTAAATGAGAGGCTTTTTTTCATTTGAAGATAATCGAACTTTTTATCTTGTAACCGTTTTAATCGTATAAGAATAGTATGTCCATATGGTGGGGGTGGTCATGGATGAACAGAAGATTAGAACCTTATTCCGTGATTATATGAGAAACAGAATTTTAATTCGTCTAACAATCAGTGAGATTGGACCTCTGGATATAGTTTTTGGTGATTACTCGTTTCAGCGTGATAAAAAAAAATAAAAATTTATTATCTGATTTATTCAGTATCACTGCGTAACCGCTCTTATCTGGGAACCATAATGTTTCCACTTTAGGATATGATCAGCATCGCTCCTCTTAACTTTATTCTTCCCTCTTGGAGAGATATTCGATATACGGAGGGAGAGCGATAAGTGAATACCATGGATATGTTGAAGGATGAATGAGAATATAACAGATGTGCTATCTTATCATGGTTAAGACAGATAGCACGAGAGTGATAGCATGAGCGAAACCACTTCGTAACTACTCTTTATGCTATGTTAAAAGACGCTATAAATTCTATTCAGATTGAAAATAAAAAACGTGGTTAACATCCTTTTAGATTTGGTACGATACTATTAAATAGGGTGAGATGATGCGCTGACGGGGTTAATATGAACCTGTTTTCAAATAAACGCGGAGCTGAACTCTATAATCAGCAACTACTGATGATACAACAATATAACATCGTACTGAAGATGATACAAAATAATTCAGGCAACCCTGCTATGTAAATGACTACATTAGAGACGTAGATCTTCTTAGAAGGGTGTTCCTCGATGTAAAACTCCATTTCCAGGAGAAAAATAGGGCTTTAAGAATATGTTTTTGATAAAGGGATAGTTATTAAATCTCAGAGTGGAGGCAAAGGATTATGAAAAAACAATTCGTAATAATTGTAATCGGTGCTATTTTTGTTATTGTTGGGTTAAATGGATGTACTAATTCGTTGGACACAAAAAATGAAGGAATAACACCGCAAATTTAAATATTAAATTATTACGTGAAAGGGTCTCTAATGCGGATTGAGGAGACCTTGCCTAAAAACTGTGAAATTTATGGGCAACAAGAACATTAATAAACAGATATTTAATCCCCTTGATTTAGCTCAATAGGGGGTAAATCAAAGACTAAGTTACCCAACACAAGAGTTTTAATATAAAATACTATTCTCATTCGCTACAAAGCAGTAATGCCGTCCTAGCTCAGTTGGTAGAGCACTCGGCTGTTAACCGAGCGGTCGCCGGTCCGAGTCCGGCGGACGGCGCTCTGACCCCTTTTTTCTCCTGTTGAACAATATTTTAGTATTATCGGACTCGTACCTGAAGTTTAACTTAGTCGGTCATTAATATTATTTTCATGAATTGTAACTTGTTTATCCTTTTCTATCATTGTGATTTTGCTTAAAAAACAATAATTTGTCTATCCAAACCGTGTCACTGTTTTCTCTCCAAGCGCAGGGAAAGAGACTTAAATCTCAGGTTCAAATCTCTTTCTTACTTGTATATTTGCTGCTTGTTTCTAAATACTTTAGATAATATCAAGTGGTTATGATGAGTGCATTTATTCGCCGATTCTCGTCACTTTTCTCGTCGAGAATCTCCGCGTTATTTTCCACGGACTCAATAAAAACCATCTTTTTTTCTTTTTAAAAATATAACGAAGGAATGAGATTTGAACTCGGTTTTAACGGTAAAGAATATTTATTTTTTTTAAAAAGTACTTTTCAACGAAAAGTATTTAAATGCTAAGGTACATAACATTATTTGGTGTTATTATATGACAGAAAAAACGGATCTGGCAAAAATAGAAAAGAAAATTTTCAGCTCCATGTTCAATGACGGAACATTGGACATACTTGGAGCTCTATGGTTATTGGGATTAGGATTTTCAATGTTGCTTGAAGATTTAGGTTTTGGGATTTCTGAAGAAATAATGCTTTATACGATCATCCCCGCCTTCGTGATATACTTCGCTTTGATATTTTTTGTAACAACCCCTAAAAAAGGTGTCGTTAAATTGCCGGAAAAAGTAAAAAGGAGTAAAACCAAATTCCTAACAATACAGATGATCTGGTTGGTTCTGGCTTTAATTGTTGGACTATATTTTTCCATGCAACCAGTTAGTTCAGGCGTATGGAACGATATATCTAGTTCGTTGTTCTGGATAGCAGGTTCAATAATATTATGCAGCCTTGCGGCTTTTTCTATTAAAATAGACCGATTATATGTATACGGATTATTGTTAGCCATTCCGTTTCCATTCAGGATATTTACGAAGAAGATTTTCTTTGATATCAGCACCAGCATGTTCTTTGTTGTAGCAATAATAATACTTGTTTGGGGCATTATAATTCTGATACGATTCATAAAAAATACTCCTAAAACTGATATATTATGAAAAAATTAAACAGTAATAAAAAAATGGATATTCCAATTGAAGAAATTGATAAGGTAATTCATGAGCCAGCAAGAATGAAAATCATGGCTAATCTGTATTTTGTAGAAAGCATGGATGCAATTTTTTTACTACGACAAACGGATCTTACCTGGGGGAACCTTGCCACACATACAAAAAAATTGGAAGCAGCGGGTTATATTGAAGTGAAAAAAGAATTCATTAAGAGGAAGCCCCATACAATGTTTATATTAACAAAGAAAGGAAGAGATGCATTTGAAGCATATACAAAAAAGATGAGATATTTATTTGAGGGTTTTTCATGAAAATCCTAAAAAAATCAAACAAAGATTCAATTTTTAAACAGCATCATATCATTAAGATAAATACATCATTTTTTTTTAATAAAGGGTTGTTAAGTAACAATAATTTAAAGGAGGTAAAATAACGAAACAAGTCAAATATTGCATGTCTGAAGGAAAAGCAAATAAATGGTTAAAAGACCATCAAGATAAGGAGATAATTGGCATTCTTTTTAGTGCTGGTGGTTTTGCAATTATTTATGAAGACCCATCCCTTTGAATAAATGTGGGAATTAGTATGAAAAAAATTGAAAAAATAGGATTATCCGTAGGTATCATTGGTGGTATCGGGCTTGGGCTAATGTTGGGAAGTGAATTTTCTGGAAGATATATAACCATCTTAGGAGCTGTTTTGGTTATCATATCACTTATTTCAATGGGGTTCTTATCATACAAAGGAAAGAAATAATTGATTAACTTTTCATTGAAAGGGGAATTAAATGAGTGAATGGATATTGATATCTGCATTAATTGTTGCTGCTCTGATAGTAATAATTGATACTAACATTAGTTGTGATTAAGAAGAAAAAAGAAGGTAAAATGGGAGAACCAAATTATCAGGTCTTTTTTATTATTGGGATAGCATGGATACCTATAGGTAGTGTATTTATAATTACAATCAATCTTGTAATGGGTATTGCATTTATGGGTTTGGGAATAGTCTATATGGCTATTGGTTTAGCAAATCGTGATAAATGGGAAAAAAAGAAATGATTGCAAATTAGTCAATCATACTCAAATCCATCAGACAAGACAAGATTTGAACTTGATAATATCCAAATTTTGTGGATATTCATAGTTACGGCCATTATCATAAACTACGGCAAAATATAAAAATAATGACTTGTTTTTTCTCCTGTTAACGCGGATATGATCTAGTGGTTATGATAATATCTAAATAATAATTTTTACTAGTAAATACCAGTTCAAATAATATTTTAATTTTATTATTATAAAATAGTGCAGGGAACGGATTTAAACTCCTGGACTAAATTAAAATTAAAAAATCATGAATTGAAACCATGTCACTGTTTTCCACCTATATTTCCTGTTTTTTTTGTTTATTTTCAGTGGTATAAGTTGCACTTCAAGTTAGAGTTCGGCGGACGGCGTACAGACTTCTCGGAGAAAATTTAACCGAAAGACCTCTTTTTCAGCCTCTTTTGATTTTTTCGTATTTTCCTCGCGTATTTTCTCATAGGCTTTAAGGATACGATAAATCCAATCGCCGTTAAACTGTCGTATATAAAGTTCAGCACCAGTAACATAATCCTTTGTTGTTTGCAGTTTCTCATGTCCCATGAATGAATTAACCGAATAGATGTCAAAACCACCAGTTTCCAATTTCGTCCTTATTAACCGAGCCGTTGCACAGAAATGCCGAGAGGTATAATTGTAATACTCCGGAAAAATCTCATATATCTTAGGTTGAATAGCACGATCTACATACTTCCGTAACCGATCGCCTCGATTTTTCTCATCCCAAAAGGGTTTTCCATCCTCATCGATAAATAGATAATCACCGGAATATTTACTGGCTCTTTTCTGTCGTATATGATCTATCCAGTTTTTCAACGATTTTCTACGAGTATTCAACAGAATTTCTTTCGGTTCAATGAGGCGTTCCTTAAAATATCTTTTAGGTTCAACAATCTTAATGAAATTTGTTCCATTATCAAGATCAACAAACGAACACTTCATAAATGCTGGTTCACTAGGTGGACGCCATCCGATAATAACGGGTTTTTTCATTTCAAAATACCTCCTTACAAATAGGAGGAAGCCGGGCGGATGAAATCCCATCAAAAAAAGATACC
>LSSI01000036.1 GCA_001595945.1 Thermoplasmatales archaeon SM1-50 | reverse complement strand
TCTACGGAGGCGCAAAGAAAGGCGACTGGGATGTTGGCATTGCCATGGATGTCATGCGTCTTGCACCAAAGCTTGATACAGTCGTACTTATCAGCGGCGATGGGGATTTCTCAGACCTTCTCGAACACGCAAAGAGCCTCGGATGTAGAACCGAGGTAATGGCATTTGGACGAACCACGTCCCATAAACTTCTTGAAGTTGCAGATCTATTTATTGACCTTGACAAGAACAAAAAATACTTGCTTCCACAGAAAAACAAAAACTAGAATGTTTTAAAAACTCATCAACTATTGACCCCTAGCAAAAATCAAAAACACATGATGCAATATTTAAGGAAATTAAACAGAATATCCAAAGACAAACTAACATAAGAAATAAACAGTAAAAAAAGCCTAATATATCTTTGATAATGTATCCGAAAAGATAATAATATAGTACTTTATGTGCTTTCAGTTTAAGAAATACAAATTACAAAGTGGAATGTGATTGATGTGGCACGAACAAAGACAAAGAAATTCAGAGGATCCATGACCCATGGGAAAGGAAAGAAAGGCGGACGAGGTGCCGGGTTACGCGGTGGAAAAGGAAACGCTGGACTCCATAAACACAAGTTTGGTTATATGTTAAAATACATGCCAGATCATTTCGGTGTTCATGGGTTCAAAAGAGATCCTAGTCTTATCAAGGAGGAGCGAATCATCAATGTCGGCCAATTGGATGAAAAATTCCATGGAAAGAAAGAAATCGACCTCTCAAAAGAGGGATATGAGAAGCTCCTTGGTTGTGGCATCGTTGAACACGAGTATAAGATTACAGTGAAATCCGCCTCTCAGAAAGCAATCGACAAAATTGAAAAACACGGTGGGGAAGTAAAAATTGAATAATAAGAGGTTTTAATATGGCAGAAGAGAAAAAAAGCCGTCTATATGCCTTAAAACCAATTATAGAACGATGGCCAGCAGTGCAAAAGCCAGAGGTCCATGTAAACTTCCGGTCAAAGATTTTCTGGACAGTCCTTTGTCTGATTCTCTACTTCATTCTTACTAACATTATGATCTATGGAGTAAGTGGGACTGTCTTGGACATGTTTGCCAGTTATCGTGCCATTATGGCAGGTGCATCAGGTTCCATTATGCATCTTGGTATTGGACCGATTGTCACCGCATCGATTATTCTCCAGCTCTTTGTTGGTGCAAAAATCATTAAACTCGATTTGACAAAAAAAGAGGATAAAGCAATCTATCAGGGAACACAAAAAGTTCTTGTCATTGCCATGATTTTTATCGAGGCAGTACCGCAAGTCTATGGGTATCTCAGCCCAAGTCAGGGATTAATAGCAATGGTGGGTGGTACAGCAATGGCCAACCTTGTTATTATTTTACAGTTGTTCATGGGTGCATATCTTGTATTTCTAATGGATGAATTGATCTCAAAATGGGGTATTGGCTCTGGTATCTCCCTATTCATCGCCGCTGGTGTGTCACAAGCTATTTTCACTGGGCTGTTTAACTGGCTACCAGGAAGCTCAGCACAACCTATCAGTGTCTCAAATCCGCCAGCAGGAACAATCCCCGGGACGTATTATATTGCATCGCAGATGACCCTTGGTGAGATGGTAGACGGTGGGTTCCAGTATCTGTTTATCGGCCATAGTGGATTTCAGAATGCAATTGTTCCACTGCTTGGAACCATTGTCGTATTCCTTATCGTGACATTCACGGAATCATCACGAATTGAACTACCGCTTGCTCATGCGAAAGTACGGGGTGCTAGAGGTAGGTACCCGATACGACTAATCTACGCTTCAAATATACCTGTGATTCTTATGTCTGCGCTTCTTGCAAACGTTAATATGTTTGCATTATTGTTTTACACTCATCCAGGGCTCAAGGGATTGCCAGGGATTGGCGGTCAATGGTGGATAGGAGCGTATGATACATCCGCTGGTTCAACGATGCCTTATGCAGGAGGAGCGTGGTATTTGTCAAACCTCAACGGTGTCAACAGTTGGCTCATTCCTATCCTAAGCGGTGGATACGGAGGTCATGCACCATGGCAATTCGCACTCAAAACCCTTGTATACATATCGATTATGATTTTCGGGTCGATCTTATTTGCGAAATTCTGGATTGAGACGACAGATATGGGACCTACCGCTGTCGCTCGTCAAATCCAGCAATCTGGGATGGTCATGCCAGGGTTCCGACGAGACCCTCGTGTGCTAGGAAGAGTACTAGAGCGATACATTCCAGTGGTGACTGTGATTGGTGGTGCCGCGGTTGGTGCACTGGCTGCAGGAGCAGATGCTATAGGGACAGTCGGAAACGCAAGTGGAACAGGAGTGCTGTTAACCGTGGGTATCATGATTCAGCTATATGAGCAGATTGCAAAAGAACAAGCTATGGAGATGCATCCGATTCTGAGAGGATTCTTCGGAGCTGAATAGTGGGGAAGACCATGGGAGTCATTGTTGTAACTGGGATACCGGGAGTGGGGAAGACCACCGTGATGCAGAAGGCAGCAGAAGGAATGGATATTTCCTTTGTTACCTTTGGGTCTGTCATGATTGATATTGCTAAAGAACTTAAATTAGTAAAAGATAGAGATGAAATGAGGAAACTAAGTCTGGAACAACAAAAACAACTGCAGATAAAGACCGCTGGGAAGGTCGGAAAGATGAAAAACGTAATCGTCGACACCCATTGCACTGTAAAAACACCAAAAGGATACATGCCTGGTTTACCAGAATGGGTGCTAAAGGAATTGCAGCCGACCGCTATTGTCATCGTCGAGGCGGACCCGCAAGAAATCTACAATAGACGGGCAAAGGACACGACAAGGGACCGAGACCCTGATACCGTTGAAAAAATCATGGAGCATCAGATGATGAACCGTGCAGCCGCTATGTCCTATGCGACACTTACCGGTGCGACCGTGAAAATCGTGTATAATCATGATAATGCTTTAGATGTTGCTGTCAAAGAAGCGGAGCCTGTGATACAATGAAAAAACTTGATGACTTTGCCCAAGCTGGACAGATGCTGCTGCTGATGCTTCTTCTCTTTGTCATGATCTTTATCTTTGGGAATGAAAACATCAGAAACGTCGTCGCACTCTCACTAAATACTGTGTTTGCCCCCCTTATCGGATTTAGTGGAGCAAACCCATTACTTACCATTATGCTTGCTGGTATTATTGTTGTGTTTCTCTCATCGTTCTTTACTCATCTGTTTACAGACTGGAAAGCAATGGGTCAGGCACAAGAAGCAAGCAAGGCATTTAATAAGGAAATTACCAAAGCAAGGAAGGAAGGAAACACAAATCGCGTGCAGAAACTTATGAAGATGCAGCCGCAGATCATGCGTATGACGACGCAATCATCTGGTGGAATGATGAAATCT
This sequence comes from Thermoplasmatales archaeon SM1-50, assembly GCA_001595945.1. Classification (GTDB taxonomy): domain Archaea; phylum Thermoplasmatota; class E2; order DHVEG-1; family DHVEG-1; genus SM1-50. The sequence continues at coordinate 2,497 of LSSI01000036.1, read as the reverse complement.
ATGTTCTTCTTATTTATCTTTATCGCTCCAATCTTCATCTGGCTTACTTACTTCCTTGGTAATATCGTGTATTATTCATATTTCACAGTCCCCTGGGCCGATGGCGTCTCCTTATTCGGTCGTGATGGTTTTCTTATGTCGAACTGGTTTTTACTCTACATGCTTTTTTCTTTCCTTGCGGGTCAGCTGATACGACAGTCTTTTAAATGGATAAGCTGGTCCAGCAGGTGGCAAAACTTCAAAAAAACAATTCGACCATCCGCAAAATAGGAGAACTATGGTAACGATCACAATCAGTGGTCTACCTGGAACAGGGAAAACAACTGTAGCAAGACTTTTAGAAAAACACCTAAGGTTGCAGTATGTGTATTCAGGTGAGATCTTCCGCAAGCTTGCAGAGAAACATAAGATGTCTTTGGAGGAGTTTGGCAGATATTGTGAGTCACATCGGGAGATTGATGAAGAACTTGACCAGTATCAACTTGGTTTGTTGCGGCAGGGAGACGTCATCGTTGAGGGCCGTATCTCTGGCTGGCTTGCGTATCGGAACCATATCCCTGCAGTAAAGGTCTTGCTTACTGCTGATATTGATGTTCGTGCCAATCGAATCGTAAAACGAGAACAAGGTGAGATTGAGAAACGGAAAAAAGAGATACTACGCAGGGAGAAAAGTGAGGCGACCCGGTATAATAACTATTACGGAATTGATATACGCGATACCTCTATTTATGATATTATCATTGATTCTGGGGATAAAACCCCTGAAGAAATCCAAGGGATTATCCTTAAGAATCTTGGAGAATAAACGAGTTTTTATATCCTTCTGTTATTCTGTGAGTTGAAATGTCTGAGAAAAGGAGTACATTGCCATCATTAAAACAGAGAAAACGGTTAATTAAAGCATCTGCGAATACCAACGCACATTACGGTAAAGCCCCCTCGCAGCGAACTGTTCAGGAGTTATTACAGAATGGTTTTATCAATCTTGATAAGCCTGCTGGCCCGACGTCTCACCAGGTAGTCGCTTGGGTAAAAGAAATATTGGAGATAGAAAAAGCAGGACATGGGGGGACACTTGATCCTGCGGTCACAGGTGTGCTTCCTGTTGCCCTTGGTAATGCTGCCCGAGCGCTACAGGTGCTCCTTGTAGCAGGAAAAGAATACATTGCACTGATGAAATTGCATAAGCAAGTCGATAAAAAAAAAATACAGGAGGTCTGTGAAACATTTGTTGGAGAAATTTCACAGATGCCACCATTGCGTTCTGCTGTGAAACGGGTACGAAGGACACGAAAGGTGTACTACCTTGAGGTTCTAGAGATACAAGGAACAGATGTCTTGTTCCGTATTGGCTGCGAGGCAGGGACCTACATCAGGACCTTGTGCGTTGATATCGGCAAGAAACTTGGCTGTGGTGCACAACTTACGGAGCTACGGAGAACGCGGGTGGGTAACATTACAGAGAACTCGGCAGTCATACTACAGGAGGTAAAGGATGCGTATGTCTTTTGGGAGGAGGACGGTGATGAGAGGGAGCTTTACAGTATTATTCTGCCTATTGAACGACTTCTTGAGGTTGCTCCAACGATCGTAATACGTGATTCAGCAATCGATGCGTTATGTCATGGGGCGAATCTTGCGATTCCAGGAGTCGTTGAAATCGATGAAGATATTAAAGTAGGAGAGATGGCAGCAGTGATATCACTTAAAGGTGAAGGGGTTGCTCTTGTTAAGATGGAGATTCCGTCTATTCAGGTCATTGAAAAGGACACAGGTCTCTGTGCGTCTCTTAAACGAGTCTTGATGAACAAAGGGACGTATCCATCAATCTGGAAAAAGACATAAACAGGAATGACATTGCGGTTGTGTTTATGCCGAGGTGGCTCAGACTGGTACGGCGCGAGCCTGGAAAGCTCGTGGGGCGTTCGCTCCGCAGGAGTTCAAATCTCCTCCTCGGCGCTCCTCATTATCAGAGCATTGTTTTCCTTCTATAAGAGCGATATATCTCCTTAACTCGATATCTACAAAAGAACTGATGTTAATCTCCTTCTCCCTTGCTTTCTTTAGCAAATCCTTGCTTATGGTCTATATGATTTATTCTAATTTTATATCAGTATGTATTTTAAAATCTATTACCACATTGTTTACAAAACAAATTAATAGCTTCGTTTTCAGCACCACATTTAGGACAATTTTTTACATATACCTTCTGTACTTGTGGTGGCGGGGTCTGAACAACTTTTACTGTATGTTCTTTGGGGAGTATAGCTAATACTATTATGACAACAATAACTATAAAAATTATTAAACAGCACATCTCAAACATATAGTTATGACCCTCCAATCTTTCTATTTGTTCCGTAACCTTTGCCTCCACTCTGTTATTTGTAATATTTTCTCCTATAAAAACATATCTTCAGAAAACAGGTTGGTGGGGAAGCAGTGACACGGTTCCCACCCATGATTTTTTTTGCAAAACTCAAGGGATGTTTAAATT
>LSSI01000035.1 GCA_001595945.1 Thermoplasmatales archaeon SM1-50 | reverse complement strand
ACGATATTACTTCATAAACGTTCCTGAGAAGTTCTCAAACATCGTCACAGATACACGGGTCTATCAGTTTTCAACAGCAAACGACCCAAACATCGGAACAGAAGAGCCACTGGTGGAATGGAACCTAACACTTGCATCATTAAATAAGCCACAATTGCCAAACACGCTTAGTTATGTCCTGCCCTATCCCAGAAGCGTCGGGGCGACCCCAGGTTTTGAAGTAGTTGTACTGATTGCAGCTACCATTGTCGCGATGCTGCTGTTCAAACGCAAAAAGAAAGACGACAAGCCATGAATGAGATAGCAGCCTTTTGTCAGTCATTAAAAAAGGATTTCACGCGACGGGAACAGAACCCGCGACAACCTGTTCACTGCTGGTCAGAAAAAGAAGGGTTTGATGGCATGGTTGCCGATGCGTACGTTATTATTCTCCGGACACGGGGCTGCTCCTGGATGCTTTCCTCAGGGTGTACGATGTGTGGGTATTTCAACGACAGCATGTTTACCAGGGTTTCTGAAGAGGATTTACAGGCCCAGTTTGATAATGCCATACAACATTATAAGGGGGAAAAGATTATAAAACTGTTCACCTCGGGTAGTTTCCTTGACTCCTCTGAATTATCAGAATCGGTACAACGCTACATTCTTAACAGTATACCCAGTAATGTAGAAAAAATCTCAGTGGAATCACGACCGCAGTACATCACAGAAGAAAGAGTGATAGGGATTAAAGAGACACTATCATCAAAAGAATTTGAGATTGGTATTGGCTTAGAGACCTCAAATGATTTAATAAGAGAACACGCAATCAACAAAGGCTTTTCATTCCAGGATTATGTCCGAGCAGTAATGCTTCTGCAAAAACATCAGATAAAAGTAAAGACCTATGTGCTGATGAAACCGCCTTTTTTGACAGAAAAAGAAGCATTAGATGATTGTATTCTTACCACCAAAGAAACCAAACGATACGCTGATAGCATTTCACTTAATCCAACGAACGTGCAACACCAAACGGTGGTAGAGTATCTTTGGAAAAGAAATCAGTACAGACCACCCTGGCTGTGGAGCATTGTAGAATATCTCAAACAAAGCACGAGTTTTACCGATGCGTTTGTGAAATGCGATGTGGTCGGTGGTGGCAGCAGGCGCGGTCCGCATAACTGCGGCATCTGTGATAAAAAAGTCCTTGATGCGATTACGGAATTCTCACTATCTCAAGATAAATCAACCTTCCAAAATCTTTCTTGCGACTGCCAGGAGAAATGGCGTGACCAGCTTAACCTGGAAACCCTAAGTTTTGGCTCCTTTGTTGATTTCTTACGGTGGAACCCATGAAACAAACAGTCGAGCAAAACGATATCGTCGTACTCGTTGATGAAAACCTGCGAAAAATCCTAGTTGATACCAATGGCGACACCAATAAGATAAAAGGAATCGGTGTCATCGATCCCAAAACCCTCGTTGGAAAACAATATGGGGAAAGGCTAACGATAGGCAGTAAACAGTTATGGCCGCTTGTTCCTTCCCTCCAGGATAAATTACAGGGATTGCATCGTCAGGCGCAGATCATCCTGCCGCGGGATGCAGCACAAATCCTGATGAACTGCTCCATAGAACCTGGGCAAAAGGTGCTTGAAGCAGGAATCGGCTCAGGGTCGCTTACCATTGCGCTTGCCTCCGCAATCGCGCCCACAGGGACTGTTATTTCCTATGATATCAGAAAGGAGTTCATCGACCATGCGATGAAAAACCTACGTCAGGCGTGTCTCACACAGTATGTGACCACAAAAATCAAGGATGTAACAGAAGGGATCGATGAATCAGACCTTGATGCAATCATTTTAGATATCCCTAATCCCTGGGCAGCAGTATCTTATGCATGGAAAGCACTAAAGATTGGCGGGTACCTCTGTACGTATTCACCGTTGATCTCTCAGGTGGAGCAGACTGTTAAAACCATCCACCAAGAACGATTCATCGAATGTAAGACCTATGAGAACATACAGCGGGAGATGATCGTCTCAAAGTATGGAACACGCCCTAGTTTTGAGATGCTTGGCCACACCGGGTATGTGACATTTGCCAGAAAGGTGACAACCCTCTAATGACAGCGTGATCAAAGAACGGCTCCCAAATGCTTTAAATCTCGTTTGGCTATACACTGCCTCAATAACATCGGAGGACCTTGTTATGACAAAACGCGTGTATAATTTTTATGCAGGACCAGCAACATTACCGCTTCCTGTTCTTAAAAAAGCGCAGGAAGAGCTACTTGACTTCCATGGGACTGGAATGTCCATTCTTGAGATTTCTCATCGATCCAAGGAATACGATGCAGTACACAAGAAAGCCTCAGAGCTGCTTAGAGAGCTGATGGGCATCCCAAGTGAGTATAAGATCCTGTGGTTACAGGGTGGTGCATCAACCCAGTTTTTCATGGCACCCTTAAACCTGCAGCAGAGTGGAAAACCAATGGAATATGTCCACACAGGTTCATGGGCGAAGAAGGCAATCAAAGAAGCAAATCTGTACGGTGACGTGAAGATCGTCGCCTCATCCGAGGATCAGAAGTTTACCTATATCCCAAATAACGTCACCTTTAGCCAGAATGCAGCATTTGCACATATTACTGGTAATGAGACAATCGGGGGAATCGAATGGCAAGAGTGGCCAATTGTCTCTAGTGAGGTACCGCTTGTCTGTGACATGAGCTCAAATTTCATAGATAAGGTCATCGATGTCAAGAAGTTTGGCCTTATCTACGCGGGTGCACAGAAGAACCTTGGTCCCGCTGGGGTAACCGTTATCATCGTCCGGGAGGATCTAGTTAACAGAGTCCCTGAAAATACTCCAACGATGCTGAAATATAAGACCCATGTGGAAAAGGATTCATTATACAACACCGGTCCATGTTTCTCCATTTACCTCTGTGAACTTGTTTTGGAATATCTGAAGAACCTTGGCGGAGTTCCGGCCATGGAAAAACAGAACCGTAAGAAAGCCAAAATGTTGTATGAAATCATCGATAAATCAAATGGGTTTTACAGGGGCGTCGCACAACCAGAGTCACGGTCGTTAATGAACGTTACCTTTAATCTTGCAACCCCGGAACTTGAGGTAAAATGCATCGATGAGGCAAAGAAGAAAGGACTTATTGGTCTGAAAGGACATCGTTCCGTCGGTGGCATGCGGGCGTCAATATACAATGCGATGTCCCTAGACGGCACCGAGGCACTCTGCAAGTTTTTAAAGGAATTCCAGGAGCAAAACCAATAATCACTGATTTTCTTTATCTTTTTTTAATTTTTTATAATGTGAACGAATACTTTCAATGACCTCATTTTTAGGTATATAAGGTAAGACCGTCTTATCGGTATTAATAGACTTGGATTGCGGGGGACATGCCAGCCGGGGCTGCTGGCATTTCTGCCATTTTTCTATGGAAAATCATCTAAGCGTTTTGTTTTCTGGTTCCTAAGGAGTTGTTGACAGGTTTCCCAGGAAGCGCGTACATGCGGGGGCAAGAATTTGAATTGTTCCATCCAGGTTCTAAGAAATTGTTTTGTCACCGGGTCTGCAGGATAACCGCTTCCCAAAGGAAGGTTTAGTTTTGGTTCAAGTTCCTGGGCAATTTTTCTTACATGTTCATCCCGTGTGACCTTTGCTAGAATGCTTGCTGCCCCGACAATCGGATAGTTTACATCTGCTTTGTGTTTAGAAACCATTAGTGGTTTTTTTGATAAATGTAAGAGGATGTCCCTACCAAAACGCTCTTCTTTGACATCCACCGCATCGACATAGCAGATATCAGGTCTAAGCTTCTCAATAATTTTACTATACATGAACACCTCAAGTTCATTAAGGGTCATACTTTTGCGTAGATCATCAATATCAGTAGCAGGCATTACGATAATTTCGTATTTCGAGGCAATTGTTTTTATCATCGAAGCGATTTGCTCTCGTCTTTTTGGAGGGAGTTTTTTAGAATCGCAGACACCGATATGAACGAGTTTTGAATCATTCTCAACAAGGACTCCGGCGACAACGAGTGGCCCAAAGCACGGACCTCTACCAGCTTCATCCACACCGCAAATCATTATGGCTAGGAAACAGATGGAAGTAAAAAGATGTTACGGACCTATTTATAGGCAATTTTTTAATAATCAGACCCTATTCAGACCCTGGAATGCCGCCGTAGCTTAGCTGGTGGAGCGGCTGATTCGTAATCAGCAGGTCAGGGGTTCAAATCCCTTCGGCGGCTTGGCATTCTTATTTTTCTCCTGTTAAACACACTTTTTTAACGATTTTAAACCGGGGGCTTTTAACCCCCTACAAAAAAAGTTATTTGTCTGATAGATGTCAGGATGATTGATTACAATGCAGTTATTTCCTTTTCTTACGTAACAAATCATTTCTTACGTTTTTAGATATAAGACCCATAGCACTAAGTGATATGATAACCAAAATGTGTGCTCACTGAAATGGTTATTGATCTGTGAGATGAAGCAAGTGAATGACAACAACCACCGGTTAATTCCATTTTCTTTTTTCTATATGTTGTATGATTCTCTTTGAAAGATTAAACCTGCGTACCTTTGTAAAACCCGGGAACGCATTTAGTTCGATCACATATGCCTTAAGATCTTTACTAATCATCACATCCACACCTGCAAAATTCACATCCATCGCCTTTACAGTTCTGATTGCACTCTGGACTGCCTTGTCGATAACGTTTTTAGGAAATCTTTTAAGAAATTGAGTTGACCTCCCCTGCCCACCTTGAGATATATTTGCTGTAATCGCACCTTTCTTATTTGTTCTCGGATAGATGTATAATACTTCATCATAGAAAACATAAAACCTCAAATCAAATATAATATCATCCAGTTTGCAGCATTCTACGGCCTCCTCAATTACAATATCTTTTGTCAAAATCTCTTTTAAAAACTCAACGTTATCGGTAATATCTACAAATGTCCAACTGTAATCAGAACGCGGACTAAGTATCTTACCATCCTCGAATCTGAAATTCGTCTTCCAGTTGCCCTTCTCTATATACGTTATGCCCTTACCCATGGAACCATATCGAACCTTTAAAAACAGTTTTTTGTTTTCTTGGTCGACCAACTCTAAAATATCCTTAGAATCCCGTGTGTAATAGGATATCGGTACTTTAATCCCATTTTCAGATAAGACCGTCTTTGTAAACTCTTTGTCGCGGTCGATAGCAATTTTCAATGGATGATTTATAAAATATAATTTCTTACCGCGATAGACCCTTTTGAGAGTTTTATAGATCTCAGACCAAAAAGATCTGAACTTGTTATAAAATTCCACGTTTCCGTATATACCTTTGTATCCTTCATTTTCAATATGTTTATCCCAATACGTAAAGGGGAAGAACAAAAAGATTATAAGCGTATCACTATCGATTAAGGGTAGCTCATTCTTCTCAAAAAGATCATATGTAGCGGTAACCCACTTCAGTTTTTTTGAACGATGTTTCTGAAGCTGTTTATAAAATTTTTTATAAGAATCCCAGTCTAATTCGTTGCCTAACACAAGTATAGTAGTGTTCATAAATACATACAACTCAAACAGAAACACTTTTTTTAGTTTATGGATAAGAAAAAGAGTCATTGTATATATAATGAGTTTCTGAGGATATGGTTTAAAAAAAATAAAAAAAGAGAGAGATTTAATATCTCCTTGGTGGCCGATGTTTCTGATAACAGTCCCGACAGTAAACTGGTCTAGTACCATCTGGTTTAAAGGGAACTTCTGTTTCTTTTCCACATTCTGCACATGTTACCTTATGCATTTCTCGGGGTGCGTCACCATAGCCACCACCTCTACTATTGTCTCGATACATTTTTCATTACATCCTTTTTTTTGGGTTGCGTAAATAATACAATCAGTATATAATGCTATACATT
>LSSI01000034.1 GCA_001595945.1 Thermoplasmatales archaeon SM1-50 | reverse complement strand
AGTATGCATCCATGGCCGGACCGCAGATCAGGGATACGCTGGTAAAGTAAATTGGACCATTATGAAACAAATCAAGGAAAAAGTTCAAATCCCGGTGATCGCGAATGGTGATGTCAGCAGTTATGTCAGCGGGATTGCTCTCTTGTATAAAACAGGATGTGACATGGTCATGATTGGTAGAGAAGCACAACACTGTCCCTGGGTTTTTTGCCCAAACCCGGTTGATATTAAAAAGCAGATTCTCCGTTTCATCGAGTTGTACGAACAGTATGAGAACAGACAGGAAGCAGTCGAGGTCGCAGATCACGTGTTTTGGATGTTGCGGGATTTCAAAACAACTGAAAATACCAAAAAAGTCCATTTCATCACAACAATCCCTCGTATTAAACGATACGTGAACAGATTATCTGAGGAAAAACACATACAGTAGGCCAACAATGAGTAGTTGATGAAGCAGGTATATAAGTAAGGAATATCGGCCAAGGAAACATAACAATCGGCTTACAAGATTGTGTGAATAATCCTTTAAGACAAATTTACGTGTATTGTTTTTGTAGAGGGTATTTCCAAGAAAGATGCCGATTAATACTACACCATACCATGGTAGCAGCGGGAAATAGTCTAGAGTGTAGAACGATGTGGGAACAAATCCAAGCCACAGTAGCCAGGGAAAATCAACGGTTCCCAAAAACCTAAGAGCGACACCGATGCTGATGCAAAAAATCCCGACCAGGAAAGCAGACAGACGAGTGGTGAGGAACGGGTACGCAAGCAGGATAGACAGACCGATACAGTGCAGGACTCCAAAGACGATGTATCCATCATGAGGATACACCCAAGTCACCACGGTAATAAGCAAACCAAGGGTAAAGATGCTTGCTCCTCGTTTGAAATATTTTATCTGAAGTTGGGTTGTGGTCAAGGTGTTTTTTACGCGGTTGTAACTCAGGGTAAGAGATACGCCAACGAGGAGGAGGAAAAGCGTCCCCACCGGATAGAGAAAGACAAGGAGGGGAGAAGAGTTTAAATCAGTGGACGTGAACTTGAAATAGTTCAGATCAAAGATAACATGATAGGTTATCATCATCAGAATGGCGATGCCGCGGAGTGCATCGATTTCCCAGAATCGCTGTTTTTTGTCCGTGTTCACAAGCATTTAAGAACGTAAGGCTACTTAAAAAACATATGTTGTTATAAAAAAAAAGAAAGTAGCGGGGAATGGATTTGAACCATTGGTCTACGGGTTATGGGCCCGTCGGGATTTCCTGACTACCCCACCCCGCTAGTAAAGGAAGTTATTGTCTATCGCTTTCGGAGTATCTTTCGGGAATACTGTTGCTTATACTTAAACCTAACACCCAGAAACAGTCTATGAAGAGAATGAGCCGGAAGGTTTTAATACTGCAACGTAAGAATATAATGGGTGGAGAGATGATGGAAAAGAATCTTCAAACATGTTTGGTCACCAGACATTCACAGTTTCCCACCGTGTGTATTTACTGCGACAAACAGATTCTTCCTAACGACCTTCATTACGTCGAAAAAGGTATCGAGACCCATATCCATTCTCTTATCGCGCGGAAATACTGCGAAGAATGCTACAAGAAGTATGGTGAACAATTGCTCCTTCGGGATATCAAAAAGTAAGACAAATGTGAGAGGGGCATCTGTACAAACATTTTTCATTACGTTATAGTATTAGCGTTCGCAAGAACTGCAGGGGTACCCGAGCTTGGTCCAAGGGGCAGGGCTTAGGAGTAATTTGACATGGACAAGGAAGAATTGTTCCGTGTTTTGGTACGGAGAGACCCTGTTGCGTAGGCACACGAGCGTTCAAATCGCTCCCCCTGCACTTTAATAAAAGAACAGGACGAAATCATGAAAATCATCGCGTTCACCGGCATGCCTGCCTCAGGGAAATCAGAGGCAGTACAGCTTGCCAAGGACAAAGGGATACCGGTGGTGAGAATGGGTGATCTAGTCTGGGAGGAAACCAAACGACAAGGTAAAACACTGGATAACAAACATGTAGGTTTTGTTGCAAACAACATGCGTAAGACACATGGCATGGACGTCTGGGCGAAACGCACCGTTGAAAAAATCCATACCTTAAAAAACCCGTCACTCGTCGTCATCGATGGCATCCGCAATAAGGAAGAAATCGAGTATTTCAAAAAGAAACTCGGGTTGGATTTTTATGTTGTTGCGATTGAAGCATCTGATGAGCTGCGACGCAAACGAGCGATCGACAGAGGGAGAACCGATGACAGCAGGGACCTTAAAGATTTAGAGGAACGGGACAGACGGGAGAGCAGCTGGGGCGTGCAAAAAGTCATCGCAGAAGCTGATATACGTATCCCCAACAACGGAAGCCTTGATCAGTTTAAAACACAGGTACTTAGTGTATTTAACAAACTCTGAGAAACGATACCTTAATCTATCTATTTTCCGATTAAGCGGCGCGATTCGTATGTTCGAAGCAAAAGTAACCGTCCAACTCAAGAAAGGCATCTCAGACCCTGAGGGGGCAAATACTCTTAAAGCGATCCATCTACTTGGCTTTACGAAAGTACAGCAGGTAAAAACTATCAGGACGTTTGATCTCATAATCGGGGGGGTGGATAAGAACCAGGTGAAAAACGATATCGAACAAATCTGCCAGCGGTTACTAACCAACCCAGTGATTCATCATTACGAGATAGCAGTTGAAGAAAAAAAGTAAGGGGGAGTGTTTGTGCAACTCGATAGTTTATTCAAAAAAATCAGAGAAGATATTGAAACCTATGAGGTTGATTTGCATGCTGCCTCTGACAAAGACCTTCTTGAGATTAGCAACCGCATGGAGCTTGCACTAGCTCTACCTGAGATGAAACGGATAAAGGAGTATTTTGGAAAACAAGGACGAAACCCCACCGATATTGAACTGCAGGCTCTCGGTCAAGCATGGTCTGAGCATTGTTGTTACAAATCATCAAAAGTTCCGTTGAAAAAATACGTGTTCAATGTCGACGAAAAACGCATCATTGCCCGTGAGGATGCTGGTGTCATGGGGTTTGACAAGGATCATTATTACTGTGTAGCGCTTGAGTCTCATAATCATCCTTCTGCGATCGAACCCTACGGGGGCGCTGCGACTGGTGTTGGTGGCATCGTTAGAGACGTTCTTTGCATGGGTGCTCAGCCGATTGCATACATCGATCCTTTGTTCTTCGGACCCTTAGATTATCCGCTTGAGAAACTCCCCAAAGGGGTCAAACACCCCGTGTATCTCTTCAAAGGAGTAGTTGATGGTATTCGTGATTACGGGAACCGTATCGGAATTCCGACACTTGCCGGACAAGTCTACTTCCATGAAGGATACACGGGCAACTGCCTCGTCAACGTCGGCTGTATCGGTATTATGAAAAAAAGCGAGTTAGTGCACAGCTGGGCGAAAGCATCAGGGAACATGTACATCTACGTCGGTGGAAAGACCGGAAGGGACGGCATCCATGGGGTAAATTTCGCCTCCGCGGAGCTGACAGATGAAAGCGAGGAAAGCAGCAGGTCAGCGGTACAGGTCGGGGACCCGATCACAAAAGAACCAGTCATCCACGCATGTTTGGAGTGCAACAGAAAAGGACTCTTGGAAGGTTTAAAAGATTTCGGCGGCGGGGGACTGTCATGTGTCTCTGGTGAACTTGCATACTCCGCGAACATGGGAGCAGAAATCCATCTCGACAACGTGCCATTGAAGGAAGAGGGGCTCAAACCCTGGGAAACCTGGGTCTCAGAAAGCCAGGAACGAATGATGATGCTTGTTGCACCAGAGAACGTGGAGACCGTGCTTCATATCTGCAAACAATGGGATGTGCCAGCGGCTGTTGTTGGGAAAGTTATCAAAGAACAAATCATTCGGGTGTTCTTCAAAGGATTGAAGATTTTGGAGATGGACCTGGAATTCATGACCGGGGGTCCGGTCTATGATGAATGCATGAGACCTGTTGTGATAAAAAAAAGGGAGATAGTAGAAAAAGACTTACCGCAGCCCGATCTTAATATAGCATTGCAAACAATAGTTTCATCACCAAACATCGCGTCAAAAGAATGGGTCATCCGTCAGTACGACCATGAGGTACGAGGAAACACCGTCATTAAACCACTGCAAGGGAAACTAGGCTTGGAAACCCATGGAGATTCAACTGTTCTTAAACCATTGGAGGAATCATGGAGGGGGCTCGCGGTGACTGCTGATGTGAACTCACGGTTCGTAGAACGCGACCCTTACTGGGGGGCCATGTCCGCGGTCGACGAGGCGTGCCGTAACCTTATCGCAGTCGGCGCAGTCCCAGACTGCCTGCTTGATTGTCTGAACTTCGGCAACCCGGAAAAACCAGAGCGCATGGGAGAATTCTATGAAGCATGCCGCGGCCTTGGTGATATCGGGAGGGCGTTGGACCTGCCATACGTTTCAGGTAATGTAAGTTTCTACAACGAATCTTTGAAAACCGCGGTTCCACCCACACCGGAAATCTTCGCTGTGGGGATTGTCGATGACATCAGAAACTGCACTACAAGTGATTTTAAAACAGAGGGAAGCCCTATTTATCTTGTTGGGAAACAAACAGAACAGGAACTTGGTGGCTCTGAATACTACCACATGATGAAGATCGAAGGTGGGGTTGTCCCAAAAACAAATCCAGAGATTCTAAAGCATTGTATGAAAGGATTGCTTGCCTGCATGAAGAAACAATATATCGCAGCATGTCATGACCTTAGTGAAGGGGGCCTTGGAGCGTGTCTTGCAGAGATGGCAATCGGCGGGGATCTTGGTGCGACTGTTAATCTCTTAGCATTGGGAAACAATCTACGGACTGATATGAAGATGTTTTCTGAATCAAACACAAGATGGGTTGTCGAGGTACAAAAGGAAAAGCAAACCGAGTTTGAAAACCAATTGAAAAAGGAAGGCGCCAGTTTCATTTTGCTTGGAAAAACCAAAGGTCATCATTTGATAATCAAGGAAGGTACAAAAACAGTCGTTGATCTCAAAGTCTCCATCCTGCGGGAATGCTGGCATAAACCAATCTGGGAGTTCATGGGATAAAAAAATTTCATTATCCCCTCATCATTTTTTTACTGACTTCATCCCACCTTCGAATGCTTTTTTATTGATGTCTTTGTATTTCTCAGGGACCGCCTCAAGGATAGTTTCTAATAAGACCTCAGATTTGAACGGCAATATGCCTATTGCGGCAAGTGCTCCAAGCATCACTGTGTTCTTCGTGATGATCGCGCCTGCATCTTTGGCGATCTGTAAGGCATCAATAACATACAAATCAGCTTGGGATGATAGTTCCTTGAAGATCACCTCGACCTTTGGGTACTGTTCGCCACCCACAGCGACAGTAAACGGAATGACCGGGGTTTTGTCCGTGATTACCTTTGTTTCTTTATGAACATAGCAAATATTCCGTAGCGCTTCGACTGGCTCCATGCTAAGCAAGACATCCGCAGTCCCACTTGGCGGCAAAGGGCTTGAGACATCACCCATCCGGACCATACAGACAACGGCACCACCACGCTGCGCCATCCCATGGATCTCTGAAACAAACACACCGATCTTTGCTTTCACCGCGGCTTTACCTAACAGATTCGCAGCGGTGATAACCCCTTGTCCGCCGACGCCGGTAAGAACGATACTAGTTTTTTTCTTCATTGGCCTCCCTCCGCTGAGATTGCACCGAACGGACAGACCTGTACGCAGTTCCCGCAGCCGTTACATTGTGATGGATCGATGTGAACGCTGCCGTCCTCTGCGAAATAGAATGCAGGGCAGCCGAACCTGCCGATACAGGTTTTGCATCGTTTACAGGTCTCTTGATTGATTTGGTAAAGCGTGATTTCGTCCTTTGCTTTCCGTTTCCGTTGTACTTCAAGTAAAATACAGGGTGATTTGCTGATTACGACCGAAGGACCTTTGAACTTCAACGCCCGTTTAAACGCCACGGTTGTCTCTTTGATTTTATTGGGATCGACAATTTCGATAT
>LSSI01000033.1 GCA_001595945.1 Thermoplasmatales archaeon SM1-50 | reverse complement strand
GGGATTCCCTCGTCGTGCTTTCGCACATTGCGAAGTTTTCGCGCCTGCTGCGCCCCGTAGGGCCTGATATCGTGTCTCAGATATCATCTCCGGGCTAGTGCTCTCACAACCCGTATCCGTCGTAGGCTAGTCAGGTATTTACCCTAACTACAACCTGATAGTCCGCAGACTTATCCTTAGGCGATAAATCTTTCAATCTAAAAGCATTCCAGCATTCTAAATCTATGGAGTATTATTCTCAGTTTCCCGAGGGTATCCTCCACCTAAGGGCAAATTATCTACGTGTTACTGAGCCGTTTGCCGAGGGCCGAACCCTCACGACTCGCATGGCTTAGTCGAATCCCAATAGCAGTGACCTCTGGCAGGATCAACCAGAATCTGGCACACTATTATTAGTTTATGAATTGGTGGGTGAATTAAATATCACCAACACGTCGATCGTCAGATTCAAGAGTGCGCAAGACATCTACCTCTGAGCATCTTGATTTTCTTGAACCTCCACATGCATTTTATTGCCCAGATTTGATATAGTCTACTCATCGAATGTCGCAATGACATACTCTCATAGGCCGACCGGAATGATCCGGGACAGTATATTTATGAGGTTAGTATTCGAGGTAACCTCACGGTATATAATCTACATATATAAATCTTACATATATTCTTTGCGCTTACAATGCCCAAATATTTAAATAGTGAGACGTGTTGACACGATACGTAATATTTAATAAATATCAATCACAACACTTTTTTAATGCAATACGAATGGTTTAGAGAAACTTGACTTGTTGTTTTAGATTTGGATTATGTAACATCTGTTTTCTGACAAAAAGTTGCCTTCTAACAGTTCAAAATCAGAAATATATGGTTTAAACGCTGATGGAATTGTTCACAGAATTTCTTTGCTGTTATTAAATCATTTGCAAAAAACGTAAAGATACCATCAAAAGATCCATGCACGTGTTCAATATGCTCTATTTTAATGACAGAATCTGGAAGCAGGCCATCAAGTCGTGTCATTAGAATCTCCTGTAACAACTTTTCGTCTATAGGGGCCATGGACCGTTTTATTATAATTGTGAAATGTTTTAATCCATCTCGTTCTTCATCGCAAATAGCAGCGTATGCCCAGATTACTTTTTGATCCTCAATTTTTTATATTATTCGCCAGACCTTCTGACGGAAAAAACCACATTTTTTTGCAATGCCATCGATTTTTTCGTGTCCATTTTTCTGTTAGATTGAAAGGATTTTATGCTCATCTTTCAGACGTTTTATTTCACTGTTCTTTGGCATATTCGCTTTCTTTTTTATATTAAACGAAATATAGTCATATACTTATTTATGTTAAAAAAGGTATGTTTTGTGATTTTTCATTAAATAGAGGATGGACTGAGCGGGATTTGAACCCGCGGCCTCCGCCTTGCGAAGGCGGCGATCTTCCGCTGATCTATCAGCCCCTACATTGATAATGGTAAAAAGAAAGGGTATTTGATTGTTTCCGTACTTTATTTTTATTTCATATGGACAAGTTGCCTTTGCTTTGCTGATTTGAGTGCCTCGATGACAGGAAGCTTCTCACCCATGATAAATCTCTCCAAAGCCCCCCCTCCTGTGCTAATGTGGGAGAACTTCTCACGTAGTTTCATCTGTTCGATCGCAGCAACGGTATGACCTCCTCCAGCAATAGAGAATGCGTTTGACGTAGTAATCGCGGTGAATATTTCCTGGGTTCCTTTCCGAAAGAGAGGATTTTCGTAGACTCCGCAAGGTCCAGAGATAAAAATCGTCTTTGCAGTGAGTAATATTTTTTTGTAGTTTTGAATCGTTTGTTCTCCTATGTCAAAAAGGTTATTGTCCACAGGGAGTTCATCTAATGGTATTTCTTTTCGTTTTTCGTTTTCTTCAATCGCAAAATCAATTGGAAGATGGATTTGTTTTTGGAACTTTTTATACACGTTCGTTATTTCAGAGAAAATCTCTGGTGTGCCTTCTTCACCAAATGTCTGCTCGCTTTTTATTCCAAGGTCAATCCCTTTTGCTTTTAAAAATGCGTTCGCGGTCAATCCCGTGAGAAGAACATGGTCTGCGGTTTTATTTGTCAAGAGACGATCGATGGTAACAATACCGTCAGCGTATTTCGCCCCACCGAACAGGAATACACTTGGCTTTTCTGGGTTGCTAATAATCTTTTCAAGAGAGGTAAGCTCCTTTTCCATAAGTCGTCCCGCCGCTGAGGGAAGCACCGCGGTAAAACCAGTAAGTGAACATTGTGCCCGATGTGCCGCAGCAAACGCATCGTTGACGTAGTAGTCAACAAGCGGAGCAAGGTCTTGTACCAAATCGGATTGGGCGTGTTCCTGTGGTTTTTTCTTCTCGGTTTCCGCTGGGTATTTTCGGACATTATCAAGGAACACGACGTCTCCCGGGTTCATTATTTTTATCGCTTTTTTTGCCTTTTCACCATAAATATCGTCGATAAATCTGACCGGTTTCCTAAGTAATTTTTGTAAAGTTTCTGCGTGTTTTTGTAGGGGAATAAAATCCCAGCTTCCCTGTTTTCCTTGATGCGCAAGAATTACGGTCTTTGCATTTTTGCTGATAAGTTCTTTAATTGTCGGTAGAGCAAGTCTAATTCTTGAATCATCCATGATGGTGAGTGTTTTTTTATCCAACGGCATGTTGAAATCTACCCGAAGTAAAACGGTTTTGTTTTCAACCTTAAAATCATCTAGTGTGTTATAGTCTTTCACGGTATAAACCTCCTCTGAAGGTCTATATCAGATGTTTTTATTTAAAGATATAGTTATTTTTTATTTAAAAATAATGGAAAAAATGTATGGCCTCCGAATCGATATTGTTAGTGTTTGTATGTTTCAATCGGAACCATTTGCTCATTGTAGATGTAATGGATCAAATCAACAATTCGACAGGAGTACCCCCATTCGTTATCATACCACGAGAATATCTTAGCAAGGGTTCCTTTTTCGCCAATCATCTTCGTCATCAATCCGTCGATAATCGCAGAATGTGGGTTGCCAACCACATCGACTGAGACTAGTGGTTCTTCTGTGTATTGTAATATTCCTTTTAAGGAAGTCTGTGCAGCTTCTTTGAATGCGTTGTTTAATTCTGTGGTGGTCGCTTGTGTTTTTAGCACACAGGCAAAATCCGTAATTGATCCATCGGGTGTGGGGACACGTAGCGCGATGCCATCGATCTTTCCTTTTAGATCAGGGATAACCAACGATACTGCCTTTGCAGCTCCCGTGGTCGTTGGGATGATTGAAACAGCAGCTGCCCTGGCTCTGCGCAGGTCTTTATGTGGGAAATCAAGGATCCGTTGATCACCGGTGTACGAGTGTACCGTGGTCATAAACCCTTGTTCAACGCCGAATTTTTCATGCAGAACCATTACGGGTGGCGCTAGACTATTGGTGGTACAAGACGCCATGGAAATAATATGGTGCTTATTAGGGTCATACATCTTTTCGTTGACCCCTAAAACGACCGTAAGATCAGGGTCTTTCCCAGGAGCAGAGATAATTACTTTTTTTGCCCCGGCTTCCAGATGTTTCCCGGCCCCGTCACGTGTGCGAAATACGCCTGTGGATTCAACCACGATATCAATATCCAATTTTCCCCAAGGTAGGTTTGTAGGGTTCACTTCAGAAAAGAATGTGATGAAATGATTATTTACTTCGACGCCCTCTGGTTTGGCAGTGATATCACCGCAGAATTTACCGTAGATGGAATCGTATTTAAGAAGGTGTGCAAGTATTTCAGTATTTCCAAGGTCATTTATCGCGACAATTTCAAATTTCTTTTCATACTGGGAGTGCTGTAATGCTGATCGTAGGACATTTCTTCCTATTCTACCGAATCCGTTAATGGCGATTCGTATCATCTCCACACCACGAATCCAACAAACAAATGCACATTATATAAGTTTTCCGACAAGATATGTTGGTGCTGCATCGATGATTTTGACATCAACAATATCGCCAAGCGATACCTGTTCTTTGATAACAACTTGTTTGTAATTCTCGGTCCGACCTTTACTGGTGTTTTGTTTTCCTTTCTCGGTGATCAGGACTCTAGCAGTGTCTCCGATGTATTTGATATTTTTTTTAAAAACGAGTCGAGAGCATAGCTCTGTCAATTGTCTTGATCGTTCTTTTACGACGTAGGTTGGAAGGCGCCCTTTCATCTTTTTCGCAGTGGTCAGCGGACGGGCGGAAAATCTGGTGATGTTGATGATATCTGGGTGTATCTCTTTTATTAATTTCATTGTGTTCTTAAATTGATCCTCGGTTTCTGTGGGAAAACCAACAATCACATCAGTGGCAAGTGTAAGGATTGAGATTTGGTTTCGAAACTGTTGTACAAGCCCGGTAAAATCCTGTACGGTATAGCCTCGATTCATCTTTTTTAAGATACCGTCATTACCTGATTGGACGGGCACATGAAGAAATTTGTAAATCTTTTGATGCTGATAGGCCCTACATATAGCATTAATGTTTTTTTTTAGGGTTGCAGGGTTCATCATACCAACCCGGATGCGGAACGTTCCCTCAAGGGTACATACCTGGGAAAGTAACGCACCAAGGTTTGTTTCCGTATCAAGACCATAGGACGCCGTATCCTGTGCTGTGAGTTGGATTTCCTTGCATCCTTGTTTGACTGCACAGCTAACCTCAGATACAATGTCTTGGATGGGAAAGCTGTGTAATGCCCCTCGTGCAAAACGCGTGATGCAATACGAACAGGAAAACTTGCATCCTTCCGCAATCATGAGAGGAGCGATGACTGTATCGTACTGTCGTGGGAGCATTGTTTTTTTTGTTTCTGTGAACACTGGTTTGTTTCCTTGTATTATATCATTAATGAACTGTATGGATACACAGGGGAGCAGGGATGCTTGGGGAACTATGGAGCGGATAAGATCTATTTGTACGGTCGGCATGCATCCAGTTACAATGATTCTTTTTTGTGTTTTTTGAAATATCCGTAACCGGGACAACATCCGTTGTTCGGTTGTTCCTATAACCGTACAAGTGAGAATTACAAGCACATCAGCCTGTGCAATGTTCTGGACTATTTCATGACCCTTGTGACTCACCAGACCGATGAGGAGTCTTTCATCGCTTTTGTTTGCGGTACACCCATAGGTCTCAACATAGATCTTCATGCTACAAAAGCAAAGACCTGCAGCCTTATTTAACTGCTTCTGTCACACGTTTTAAGACGAACTGCTTAGGGAGGTTTGATAAAAAGAAACCAGCACGCGGCCCTTTCTCCTGTCCAAGGAGGATCTGGTAGATAGCACCAAACGCGGTTTTAATAGGGATGGCGTTTTCCTCTGAAATCTGATAAATCGTATTATGAATCGTTTCAGGTTCCCAGGGGAGATCGGGGATCTTTTTCTTAAACAAGGACAGAACCGTCTGCTGTTCTTTTTTAAGGGTGATATCCGGAAGACGTTCTTTGACCTCGAATTTGACATCGTCAGGAGCAAAGTTAGTAAGCCAATATCGTACATGCTCCGCTCGTTGTTGAAGGTGATCTTCATCTTGCTTTTTTAATTTCATTGGAATTTGCTCGGTTCGTATTAATATTTCTTTTACTTCCTCCCAAGTTTTTCCAATCTGGTTTAATGTCACCAAATGTCGATAGGGGAGGTGAAGTGGCATGGTCTGCGGGATATGATAGGGTTGTGAAAGTTCATAGATTTTTTTGTATTCCTTCATCCCTTTGATTTCTTCTCCTTTACCAAAATAGACCTCCTCTTCCCTGTCGTATTCATCAACCAAGGTTAGTAGCCCCAGACCAGAGTCAAACACGATATGTCTGTTTGGTTGATTCCTCATAATCAAAAATCGTAATACCTCAGGGGGTGTCATCTGTAACATCTCTTCACCGCTTACGGCGGTCCCCTTAGAGCTGTGCATCGCTCCCATCCCCTTTAACAGGATAAACTCATAGACAAGTAACGCTGGGTGAGGATAGTGGTAGACATCCTCGGATATCTTTGCACCGGTTTCTCTGGTGCCTCCCACCGTCGCATGGTCCTTACCGCATGGTTCAAAGGTAACCCCAAGCATTCTCCAGCGTGCAGGCCAGTCCACCCGCCAGGGGAGTTTTCCTTGGCCTCCTTTTCTGATGTCCACCTCCCCGCTATGTCCACAGTCACAGCTGTACTCGACCGTGGGATATTCATAAAGGCTTGGATGGGTAGTGGAAAGTCGACCGCAGGTTTCACATTTAGCGTTATATGGTAGCCAGTCTTTTGGCATCTTTCTACCAGAGAGCGATTCAAGGATGTTTCTGATTTTTGTGGTGTTTTCAAGTGCGATTTGAATAGACTCGGTGTACTCTCCTTTGTAATACATCTCACTTGCGCGATAGACCTGTGGGTTAACACCGATTGTATGTAATGATCCAAGAAATGAGACAAGGTAGTGTTCCGCGTAGCTTTTATGGATGCCGCAGGGGCAAGGAATTTCTGAAAGAGGTTTACCGACATACTGTTCGTAGGACGAAGGCAGAAACGGATACACCTTCCGGAGCGGGTCATAATCATCACAGATGTAGATGAACTCTGCATCACCATTTTTTTCCACAAGGCAGCGGTAGACCGCATCCGTGGTAAGAATTTCCCTCATATTTCCAATATGAATTGGACCGGATGGGGTGATACCTGTTGCTAATACGTGTTTCGTCTGTTTTTTCAGTAGTTCTTCAGCTAAAACATCTGCCCAATGCATTAGGAAATCTCCCGGTGATGATGGTGTTAGAGTACCCGTGCCCGAATCAATGAGCGAAGTGACACGCCACCAACATCGTTCATGGACCGTTTATTTAACACACAGACGCACAGGACAGGAATCCCTTTCTCCGCCTTGATTGCTTTAATTGCGCTTTTCAATGTTTCACCAGATCCGATGACATCATCAACAATAACTACTTTTTTATTTGCAATCGTTGCATAGTTAGAGCAGAACGCTCCTGTTTTTTCATGATGTGGTCGGAAAACCGCAAAATCAAGACCTAGTTCTTCAGCCACATACAATGCAAAGGGAATCCCATTAATCGCAATACCAACCACCACATCAAGATCCATCTCTTTGTTTTCCACTTCCTCAAGAATGATGTCAGATAACGCAAAGGAAATAGATCCAATTCTGGATGGGGAGACACCAATAGAACGCCAACCAACTTTCAGTTCCCCTTCCGGTTTTTTCTCCTTTCCTCTGGTAAGAAGCCATGCTGCTGTTTCTTTTGACACGTTCAGTTCTTCTGCTATCTCATAATCCGTTAGTCCACTCTCTTTGAATTTCAAAGCTTTTTTAATAAGAGAATCTGTTTCTTTCATGTGGGTAACACCCTCGAAAATATGTATCTACCTACGATATTTAGATGTTTGCTCTCCACCTCTGTTATTGTTGGAAAAAAGCATCGTAAACCTAAAATACTACAACTTCATCTTCTATTCTAAGGTGATTATATGGCACAAGAGAAAAAAGGTGAAGGTTTTCACTCTGGAGCAGGGTTAATACGGTACTTCGATGCAGAAGAAAAAACCGCATTTAAGATACCACCCTGGTTTGTAATATTTGCGTGTATTGCTACTGCAGTCGTTATCATCACTATAGAGCTTTGGAGACCGCTTTAAAAAATTCTCTTTTTTTATTGTTTTTTGATATTCTTTATCGTCAGTTCTATGGCTCTCTTTAAGGCTTCTTGTATTTTTTCTTTCTTAGGTCCCCCACATTGAGCGAGTTTTGGTTTTCCACCACCGCTTCCACCAAGTATCTCTCCTAGTTCTGATGCTAACGGTCGAAGGTCAATTTGTACATCTTCTGAGGCAGCTAAGACAAGTTTTTTTCCATCATAGATATGAACAACAAACCCTGGTTCTTTTATAATCGCCCCCGCTATCGAAATAGCGTCAGTGTCACAGATCCCTGTTACTATCCGAAGGGTTTCTCCTGGAACCTGGTATGCTTCATGAATCAGACGCTCAACGACGTCTGCTGAAACCATTTTCTTCTGTTTCTGGGCGTTCTTCCACTCGTAAAACACATGATTGCAGGCATCTACAAACTTTGAGGCTGTGGTCTTTTTAACCGCAGCTATCTCTCTTAAAAACCGTTGCAGTGTTTTCTCAAGTTGATCAGTTGAGACAGAGAAAATCCTTGCTGCTTCACGTAGTTGTTCAGTGATATTCTCATGGTCTGAAATGGTTACGATCGGAGAGAGGAGTTCGACCATACGCTGATACAACTCGTATTCTTCTTTCTGATAGACATCTGCCATCTTACCAGCTGCAAAGGTGATCCGATTAACACCGTCTGCGATGCGTTCTGTTTTTAGGATACGTACTTTTTCGATCTCCTTGATATTGTTAAGGTGTGTTCCCCCACATGCCTCGACGTCAATTCCAGGGATGTTTAGAACACGGATAAGGTTTCCTGGTGGGACGCCACCTTGGTAGAGCCGGAACCCATATTCTCGTTCTGCGTCATTGCGCTTCATTACTTTTTTTTCTACAGGGATTGCTTGTGTGATAAACTGATTTGCCACTTTTTCTATTTTCTTAATTTCATCTTCAGCGATTGGTTTATAATGAGCAAAATCAAATCGTGCTTCGGAAACTCCCAACTGAGAACCCGCTTGCCAGATATGCTCGCCAAACAAACTCCGCAGCGCGCCATTGACCACATGTGTACCGGTATGATGTTTCATAAGAGGATAACGATGGCCCCAGTCAATTTTCCCATGTACAAATGTTCCTCCGTCTATAGAAGATCCAAGCACATGGATAATGGAATGAGCTGCTTTTTCAACATGTATCACCGGGATTGATTTGCCGTCAATGATAAAGACTCCTTTATCAGCGGGCTGCCCGCCACCCTCCGGGTAAAACGCTGTTTTATCTAGGATTATCTCTGTTCCTCGAGGGGTTGTCTGTTTCCAAACTATTGTTGCATCAAATTCTTTAGTGTAATGATCATCATAATAGAGGGGATGTGTCGCAGGTAAATCAATTCGGGTCTCTGATATTTCCTCCTCTGCTTTTTCATGGGAGTGTAATTCAGCAATCATGGAATCAAAATTTGATGGGATAACGACAGTAACGTTTTCTTTCTGTGCGATGCTCTGCACAACATCAGGGGGCATCCCATAGGTGTCATATAGCATGATGAGGGCGGAGGAATCGATGGTTTGTCTGTCTTTAAGAATCCGTTTGATAAGACCTTCTCCTTTTGAAAGGGTATCGGAGAACCGTCTTGTTTCAATGTCTAAGATTTCGCCGATTTGAATCTTCCGTTGAATTAGGGATGGAAATTCCTCTGCAAGGTATTCCAATTGTTGTTCGACGAGTTGTCGTAGGCTGAGTCTGAGTTGTAATTTTTCAATGAACCGCAGGGATCGTCTGATAATCAACCGTGCAAGGTACCCTGCTTTTACATTCGAAGGGACAATGCCATCTCCAAGCATAAACGAAAGACATTTAGTGTGATCTGCGAGAGCGTAAATACTTACAGTATCGGACGTATCAGTCACAGCATCATACAGAAAGGTCAGCATTTGTGGAAATGCGGTCTCGTAAACAGTTGGCGTTCCGGTCGTGAACCATGCGATCCGTTCTAAGCCATATCCGGTGTCAACGATGTTTAACGGGTTTGGTGCGTAATATTTCTCTTCAAGAGATATTTTTCCATGTTCATCTTCTTTCATGTTCATGAACACAAGGGTTGCTATTTCCAGTCCACCAGCAAGGACCTCAACACAGGGGCCAGCGTTTCCCCCACCAATCCAGAGCTGCTCCTTGTAATTGATAGCTTCCCTGGGCATTCCAATTTTGGTTCTAAAAAACTCGTCACAATACGCGACTGTTTCCTCCTTCCAGTATATCTCATCGGTTTGTTTGTTGAACGCATGGTGTCCCATCATCTCAAATGTTGTGAGATGACGTCCGCTTCTCCCGACTTCTTCAAGGTCGTTGAGACGAATGCATGGCTGTGAGATGACAAGCGGGTTTGCTGGTGGAGGAATTACTCCAGAGGTCACATGAGGCTGAAAATCAGCTATTGATGCAATGGTAAGGTAAATATCAGATCTCCATCGAGCAACGACCGGGCAGCGTTGTCCTGTTTCAGGGTAGTGTAATCGTGAATGCTTTTGTTTTTCAAAAAATGAAAGGAATCCCTCTCTGACTTCTGCAAGTGTCAGTGGTCTTTTGGCAGGTGAGTTCCCAATGAAATTAAATTGTACGCAAGGTTGATCCCCACAAAACTCCGTTTTACTGTCTAGCGTCCAGAAATAATCTCCGCATGTTTTGCATTTCTTGCGTTGGTATCCGTTTTCATGAAAGTATTTCAGGTCGTATTCCTTCTGCATGGCTAAGCTAGTCATAGGTCTTGACTCGTCTGGAATGTACAAAAGGTATAAAGTTTTATCTTTATAGAATCAGCTAATCTTCTTTAACGGGGATGTTTTATTGTTAGCAACGATATATTTATAAGGAGACACAATCTAAATTATTGTTAGGGAAATATGAAGAAAGTAATTCCTAAGTTGATGATAGTGTTTGTTCTTTTCATAAGCAGTATTGGAATGACAAGTGCTTCTAACCATGTGAATCAGACGGTTACAACATCATCCTATCAGGTGACAAGCGATGGCTATGGTCTACAGTGGATGATGGAGTACGGAAATAACCCTCGGACGGATGCACGCTATCAAGGACCCCAACCGATTGGAGATTGTGATAATGATGGGAAGAATGAGCTGCTTATCAGTGGAAGGGATTGTACAATCCGTGTTATGAAATGGGATGAAATAAAGCAGACATATCAGCAGGTTCGTGCGTTGCATCCACCGTTCTATCCGTTCGTTCGCTGTAATGCTGGTGGGATGGCGATTGGTGATGTGACCAATGATGGAAAAAACGAGATCGCTGCGACGTGGTATACTGCGGTGTATCGATATTTTGCGTTGAACTATTGGTTGATTGGGGTAAATCCGTATATTTTTTTCAATAATGGTGGAAGTGCGGATTGTTTTATTGGGGATTGTGATAATGACGGGAAAAATGAACTGATCCTTAGTGGTGGTCCAGGATGGCAAGGAAAAAGCCCTGTTGCGGAGATTACAGTGTTTCGATGGAATGGACTGTTTCTTAAGAGAGTAGCGGAATGGAAGGATCCTGAGGTGGACGGCTATGTGTATATGGCTGGTCTTGGTGATGTAGATGATGATGGATTAAATGAAATTGCCTGTGCCTATGCGAACAAATTGGTTGTGTTAAATTGGGATGCGGAACATTTTGTGTTTCAGTCGACGGTTATAAAACAATATTCCCAAAGTCAGGGTGCACCATTTGGATGTGTCTGTAAGGATTGTGATAATGATGGAAAAGCGGAAATCCTCGTAAGTTTCTGGACACCCCGTATCACGATTTTTAAATGGAATGGCAGTGGGTATGTGACGCAATTTGATAAAACATGGCCTGAGGGAAAACCGGTGATTGAAGGAATCGATGTTGGTGATACCGATGATGATGGGTGCAATGAAGTGGTCGCTGGTGCAGATCGTACATATGTTCTACAGTGGAATGGTACAACTTACGTCGAAGAAGCTGTGCTTCCTACGTTTGGTTGGATGGCAGTTGTGTGCATCGGGGATTGTGATAATGACGGAAAAAACGAAATCAATGCTGGAAACGTCGATGTTGAGATTATGTCTGGTGAGCAGTACACTGAATGGGTGTTTAAATACGGGTGGGGGAGCTGATAACGCCTTTTTACTGTTTTTAAGCGAAATATATTAATAGATTGCCGATATATGTATCGACGTTCAAAGTAGGCTTTTGATGAGCATGGGAGTCAAGGAAGTATTAGCGGAAAAAATCGCTGGGGAGATCACCCTTAGCCCAAAACCCGGGGAAACATTGCGTAAATGGCGCACCACCTTTGATATCGCTCAGGCAGATTTAGCTAAATTTTTAGGGATTGCTCAAAGTGTTATCAGTGATTACGAGTCAGGGAGAAGGAAATCACCTGGAATCCATTCTGTGAAACGGATAATCGACGCGTTCTTAGAGATCGATGAGAAGAAACATGGTGGCATAACCATCCAACAGTATCAATACATGGTAAAGACCCAGGATGGCATTATCGATATCATGGAATACCCATATGCCATACCGATTCAAAAGCTCATAAAAGAAATCAATGGAAAAGTAGCTACCCCAACAAGCATTAGTCTTGACCGGGCAGTGAAAGGTTTTACTCTCATTGATGGGATTGAGACGATTAAAACCCTGACTGCAACAAACTATCCAAAATTATATGGGTGGAGCACAGAACGAGCATTGGTTTTTACGAAAATACAGTTTGGTCGTAGTCCGATGATTGCAATACGAATCCACCCGGTCAAACCATCTCTTGTGGTGTACCATCAACCAGGGGGTGTGGATCCACTGGCGGTGCAGCTTGCAGAACGGGAGAACATGCCACTAATAATCACAGAGATGTCTTTGGAAGAATTACGGAAAAAACTCGTGTCACTTGGGAGATGAAGACCGATGACCGATGTTGTTGGATTATGTTCCATGTGTGGACGACCAGGGGCCATGTTTACCTGCCAGCTTTGTGGACGACTTGTTTGTGAGAGATGTTTTGATCATCGTCATTATATCTGTTCAGAATGTGAACATCTGAAGAAGCATTCAGATTCCCCGTCGTTTCCAATGGATTAATTACTTTTTTATTGTGCTGAAAGTGAATGGGCAATCCTGGATGTGAAAAATGCCTACGAACATTGGTACGACCTCTACTTTCCTATATTGGTTGTTTCAGCAGTTCCCGGATGTGTTCCTGATATTTCGCTATCTTATCCTAGGATAAGGAAAATATTTCTCTTTTCCTTTTTCTATAGGGAAGGCGATAGGAGTATTTATAGAAATAAGCTAAGATAGCAAGGTATTTATAGATGAATTACCTACTACATAGATATAGATAGGGGAATAATAAAATGAAGAAAATCATACCAATTTGCATAGTGGTTATTTTATTGTGTACCACTTTTGGAGCTGTTGCACAATCTGGTGACAGAGAAAACAACGGAAATGATATGGCGTCGCATACGGTTTTAGGTGAATATGGGACTGCCACATGGTGCGGATACTGTAAATATGTACACGGAGCTTTGAAAGCACTCTATAAGGGTGGATGGCATGATTTTTACTACGTCTCATTAGTTTGTGATAAAAACACTCATGCATATGCCCGCGCAATAACCGAATTAGGACTTACTGGTTATCCAACAGTGTTTTTGGATGGCAAATATCGAACGGTTTCTGGTAGTGTTAGTAGTATCCCTGGTGATATGAGTAGACTTAACTCAAGTATCATTGCTTGTGCAGCAAGAACCGTTCCAAATATTGATCTGACCGTCAGCACCGTCTGGCTTGGTTCTGCAACAATGAATATCACAGTCACCATCACGAATAATGAAGCAAGCGCATATTCGGGTTACCTGCGTTGTTTTGTAACAGAGATTGCTTCTTCTATGGGATGGTACGACACAGCAGGTCATCTTTATACATTCCCGTTTTTAGAGTACGCATTTAATCAGGCGATTTCTGTTCCAGCCAGTGGAGTATGGTCAAATTCAATGGTATGGAATGGGGCCTTGTTTAATGATGGATATGGTCATACGTTTGCTGGACTTACGCAAGATAACGCGTTTGTTATTGCCGCGGTTTATGCATCATCTGGCGGGTATGTTGATGAAACAACGGGGGTGCGAGTTGGAAACAATAGGCCACCAAACGCACCAAGCACTCCAAATCCTGCGAATGGAGCGACAAATGTGAAGTTAAACCCGACATTGAGCTGGCAGTGTTCCGACCCTGACTGGTTTGATACCCTGTATTATGATGTCTACTTTGAGAAAAATGACTCAACACCAGATGTTTTAGTGTCAGATGATCAAACCGGGACAACATACATCACTGGAGATCTTGATTTCGAATCTACGTACTACTGGCAGATCGTAGTCCATGATGATAAAGGTGCAACTGTATCTGGACCAATATGGTACTTTACAACAAGAGGAAACGACGCTCCAAACATACCAAGCAACCCAAATCCAGCGAATGGATCAACAGATGTCCCAATAAACAAGATTCTTAGCTGGACCGGCGGAGATCCTGATGGTGATACGGTAAAATACGATGTGTATTTCGGGGAGACAAACCCTCCATCAAAAGTAGTAAGCAACCAAACCGGTACCTCTTATACCCCAGGGACTATGACCCCGTTAACTACCCATTATTGGAAGATCGTCTCTTGGGACAACTTTGGTTTATCGACTGCTGGACCAGTATGGGAGTTTACAACCTCAACTGCTCCAAACGAACCACCGGCGACACCAACTCTCACGGGCCCCACCGAAGGAAAAATAGGAAAAACCTACACCTATAATGTCACGGCAACAGACCCAGAAGAGAATCAAATCTCCTATTACATTGATTGGGCTGACGGTACGAACAGTGGATGGCTTGGACCCTATGCATCTGGTTACCTGTTAAGCGTTGATCATCAATGGTCCGAGAAGGGAACCTTTACGATCAGAGCAAAGGCAAAAGACGAACATGGCTCAGAAAGTAATTGGGCGACGCTGACTGTCACGATGCCAACGAAATTTGGTCTGACCACCCCCTTCCTCAATTGGTTGTTCGAACAGTTCCCCCATGCGTTCCCATTACTCCGTTATCTGTTTAGGGCGTAAAGGAAACAAACACCTTTCTTTCTTTTTTTTAGTTTATTGCTTTGCTTAGTATGTTCTTTATTCCTAGATATATTTTTTAAAAAAGAGTATTTTGTTGTTAATTTTTTTACAAATGTTTATAGGAATGTATTGTGATATTAGTTTGTTTGATTATTATTGTCTGTTGTTTAGGTCCATCATAAATTCCTACTATCTGTTCAAACAAATCATCTGCGATCATAGAAATCATTAAACAATTCCTTATCTTTGTCTAGTGAAAAGAAAATATTGTATCGTTGAAAGCAAAACACATTGTAAACTTTTATTATATGTAATTACGAGGCGGATATTAACCAATGTTTATAAGAATATTAAGGGATATCCGACAAGAATTTACTCCTGTTGAAATTACAAAGAGCACGTTTATAAACAGTTAAATAATGGTAATGAAGAGGAGAGGCTATGACAATTAAAAGTATCGCCGTGATTTATTCAATTATAATTGGTTTTTCAATGATTGGGATGTGGACATTCTTCCATGTCTCTGATTCCATACTTTAATTAGAAATTGAGTCTCTTAGAATCGGAATGCATATTTTTGCTGATGTAACTACAGGATTGGCTTTGATTCCTGGTACTTTTGGTTTACATACAAAGAAAACATGGGTATTACACATGTATCTGACTTTAATAGGAATGGTGGTGTATACGGTTATTGCAAGTTTAGGGTATACTGCAGATGAGGGAAATGGTTTATTTGTTGGAATGTTTATAATATTTTTAATAGTCACCATTATAGTTGCTGTTATCATTTTTGTTAAGGAAGAAGGTGTTGGTTTTCAATAAGCAAACAAAAAATGGAAAATATTTTCGAAGCTATATCATGTAGTTCTCAAATATTATTTATCTTTTGAAGATGAGAGAGACAATGTATGAGAAATCTGAACTGTTGGATCTCCTTCCTCTTATATGAGACTGTGATAGAAAAACAGTATATCCCTCTGATTTTATTCTATAGATATTCTTCATTTAACTAAGAAACATCTTTATTCTTACATCATTCTTATATTTTTTTTTAATTAATAAAAAAAACCCTTGATCGTTTACCTTGTTTATTTTTATGATCTATGCTTTGTTGTAAAAATATAGAATCGATTCTTATATGAAAGAAAGACATATTAAGAGAAGGCTTACGTATCCTGCAGTAACGTGCAGTATTGCGATTTCAATAAGAGAAGAGTTAGTAATGACATGTAATCAAGTATAACATCCCTGCATATATAGCAAGAACCGATGATATCTTCCAGAGTAGTCTCGACTGTTCTTTATTTAAAAATATTATTATGACGGAGGTGCTATTTTCTCTTTATGTAGATATTTTAGTAGTTATTTCAGAACTATATGGTGAATCATAGTTGTATATGTCTCTGTGTTACTTGAGATAAATTATCTTCGTATGAGAGTGTATTAAAACAGGAAATTTAGGTAGAAAATAATCGAAACATATTCAGTAAAGAAAGTCTATAGAGAAATATATTGCATGTTAAAAAAAGGAGAAAAAAAGAGAGGTGGGTGTGTTTAGTACCCCATGAGATACCGCAGGATTGGGAACATCCGCGGGAACTGTTCCAAAAGCTGTTGCAGGAATACCTGCAGCGGGAATTTGTAGTTCATTGGCATCACAACCGTAAGGGTTCCCCAGTCGCTCTCCATGTCCAGGCTGTCCTTTGCTTTTGCTTTCACTGTATAGGTTCCCTGGGAAGTCCAGGAGTGTGTGACATGGATCTGGGTGCCTGAGACATATGGACCAAGCCAGCCGCTGGTGGTGTTGTCCCCCCAGTCAACAAAGTAATAGATCTCCTGGTCCTGCGGATCTGTTGTCAGAAGGTTGTAGAGGTACTCATTCCCTGGTTTTCCCTCAATAGTCCCGGTTATCTCAGGGATTTCTGGTGGGGTGTTATCCGTGATGGTGACATTAAGTGCTTCTGACCAGTCGCTGCTGGCACCCCAGATATCCCGTGCTCGTACCCTAATCTCATAGGCTCCAAGGACAGTCCAGGTATGTGATGCTGTGACTGTTTGACCTGAGGTATATGGGCCAAGCCAGCCGCTGTTGCTGCCATCATCCCAGTCAAACAGGTAGAAGATTTGTTCATTATCTGGTTCGTTTGTGGAGCTGACGTAGTTATATTCCTGATGCCAGATTCCAAGTGTTGGACCATTTGGTCGTGCGGGTTGTTCTGGTGGTAGACTTGGATTGGGGCTTTTTAACAGCTGGGCAGGATCACCGAATAATAAACATCCTTGAATAATCGCCCGCCAGGTGCCATAGGAATAATCCCAGTTGATGGTTGGGGCCATCCTGTCCTTTGACCATTTCTGTGCCTTGCTGAATTGCCAGTTGCCGAAATCATTGGAGTTGTTTTCCATATCGAAGAAATAATGCCAGAATTCTTTTTGTTGGAATGCGCTGCTTGAGTTGGTGCAATATAGGTTACCCCATCCGTAGCAGGTGTTATACACACATCCAAACGCAAGCTTGGTGTTTGAAACGAACAACATGGTTTCTATGATGCC
The DNA here is from genome assembly GCA_001595945.1 of Thermoplasmatales archaeon SM1-50. Lineage (GTDB taxonomy): Archaea > Thermoplasmatota > E2 > DHVEG-1 > DHVEG-1 > SM1-50. Next base: position 2,107 of record LSSI01000033.1, on the reverse strand, counting down.
GTCGTCCTGTGCAGAAAAATCACCGCAGTGACAGCCGTAATCGTGGATGAAGAAGGGTTTTGTGTTTGTATATTGGCTTTCCCAGGTACCCATATTGACATCGAGAGACATAGAGGGGTTTGCATGGGCTATGCCTGCTATTAATGTAACCTGGTCGTTGTTGATCGCATTTCTCAAACCAGTAATCGCAGCACTTTCACTTCCACCCTGCCAGCCAGGGTTTGTTGGCTCCGCAGTCCATTTCACAGAGAGATTATACATATTCCCTGGGTTCACAATATTCCAGGTCTCAAACCCATATTGGAAGCCTGCCCAGGCTGGGAATAGTCCATCATGATGCGGGTCAGGACCAAGCCAGTCATTGGTTCCTTTAAGAGCACTATAGTCAATGAAATCATCCCCCTGACATTGCCATCCGGTGTTTCCTCCATAGAACGCTGCGTTATCAAGATATTCGCCTTCCATGTTATCCGCATAGTAGAAGCTTTTAGTCAACCAGTTGGAGACATCCTGTGGAACATCACATGTGATACGTCCGATGCAGAGTTCAGCATACAGATCAAATCCATTGTCTGCCTCCTCACCCCAATAATTGTCGCCATCAGCGTTAAAATTATTGTCAAGGTTGCTCCAGTAGATATCAGCATCGATGTTGCTTTCATATGCAGTCTTCATTTGTCGTGCGGGAATCGTATCAGAATCTCCTGCAATTAGGACATACTCTGTCCCCCAGTCCTGGAAGGCATCCTTGCAGAACTCACGGATACGAGCCTGGCTGTCATTAAACATCGCAGTTGAGTTATAGTACGCAGGGCATGCGAGAATATCTTGTTTGGTCACAAGGGTGCAATCGAGCCCCTCACCGTTATGTTTGTCCATCAGGCTGTTCCAGTTGTAGGTCAGGGTCCCTCCGATATCCCAATAGTCCAGCCCGTTTTGGGTGGTGGTGACAATAACATAGTCGTACTGATCGCTTGGATCACATAGTCCACCAGGGTATTCAAACACCGGCATTGTTGTGCTGGTATACAGGTCGGCTATCTCCGGGTTTAACACCAGGTTTCGTACCCACTCGACATCCTGTACATTATTCCGGAAGAACTGGTTTGCCGGCTCAGATGTTAATGAGACATGCACCGTCATTTCTGGATAGTACAGCAATGTTCCCTGAGCTGGGCTGTATTGTACTGGGTTTAGGTTAATATTCAGAATAGCATATCCGTGAGAGTATCCGATGGAATACTCTGAATATCGCGCTGCAGGATAGAACGCCGCTGATGAATATATTTCTGTGTTGATGGTGAACTGCGGTTGTTGCGTACTTCCAAAAGGTGCTGATGATTGATACGGCATGATTGGTTGTTCTACAAGATTCATTCCTTGGGATGTGACCGTAACTGGTGTGCCATCGACAGTAATCTGAGAGACGATTTTCATGGGTGGCAGCACCATTGTAATCGGTTTAATTGGCATGGTTGGATCTCCTGCATGCTCCCCTATCGACAGGCATCCTGGCATGGAGATGGATGCGTAGTCTACACTATTTATCTCAATGGATTGTAGTACTGGTTCTTTGAACTGAATCGTATAACTCAATTTGGTTGGTATGGATTTTGGTTCAGATCCAAAAGTCAGAGAAGTCCCCATGGTTGTTACCGCTGAGGTCATGACTAGAGCCATGCACACTGCGAAAACAACACTCATTCTGCCTATCATTCTCCTTTTATTGTTTTCTTTCTTCATATGTAATTTTCCCCTATAGATCTATTGATTTAATCATTTATCAATATCTAATCAATATCTATTACTAGTATTAATGGTAACATAGTATATATGCTTTATCCTTTCCAATGGGGAGGTATTTTAGGAGAAAATGAGAAGTCAGGATCTACTGAAAAGCTATTTTAGATTCTCCTATTAATATATATTGTTTACATCATAAAAACAGAAAAAAAAGAAAAAAAAGAGAGAGGAGGAGGAGTGAAAACCCCTTCACTCCAACAGAGATATTTGTTGCTGTTATCGCTGCTACGTCCTTAAACCGTCCGCGGAAGCGAACTCTGACTAGTCGGAATATACTCCACAGAGTTCACGATATCACTCATCG
>LSSI01000032.1 GCA_001595945.1 Thermoplasmatales archaeon SM1-50 | reverse complement strand
ACCGCGGTTTCTTCCGAACTTTCACGGTGAAATTACCGACGAAACCTTCCACACCGACCACATCAGCATAACTGAGTAACTCAATATTTGGATGCCTGGCGACATCTACCATTTTTGGTGTCAAAATACACGCGGAACAATCGAGGGTGGGGAAGGTTTTATCGAGTTGCGCCATACGCCCACCAACACTCGGTGTTTTCTCAACAAGATACGTTTTATATCCCATGTTTCCAATGTCTAACGCCGCTTGAATACCAGCGATACCACCACCAACAACAAGCGCTGTTGGAGTGACATCAACTTTCTTTTTCTCAAGTGGATTAGCGAGAGAAACACGGAGAACTGCGCTTTTTACCAGCGCAATCGCCTTCTGAGTACCTTTCTCCTTCTCCTTATGTACCCAAGAGCATTGCTCCCGAATGTTTACCATTTCAAGACAGTATGGGTTGAGTCCGATTTCTTCAAGCACCCGTCTGAACGTCGGCTCATGCATCCGTGGGGAACACGAAGCGACAACCACACGGTCGAGATGGTAGTCTTGTATGTCCTTTTTTATCATCTCTTGCCCTGGGTCAGAACACATATATTTATAGAAACGACTCACCTTGACGTTTGGAAGGTTTCTCATCACCTCTGCAACTTTTTCAACGTAAACTGTTGCTGCTATGTTAATACCGCATTCACAGACATACACACCGATTTTCATTGCACTATCGCCTCCGCTGAAATTCCATCAATTTGTGCAAGAATCTGCTGCATATCAAAATGCCTCATCGTAATCGCACCAGTTGGACATGCGGATGCACACGACCCGCACCCTTTACACATGACATCGTTACAGGTCATCACCTTCTTCTCGCTGTCAAACTCTAAGGCTGAATACGCACAAAGGTCTTCACACATTCGACATCCACCGCAGACATCCGCATCAATCACCGCAGAGATCGCCTCGACTTCTACTTTCCCTTGTGCAAGAGGCTCAGCAGCTCGCACTGCAGCACCACTCGCCTGAGCAACCGCATCAGGAATATCCTTCGGGCTTTGACAACATCCCGCAAGGAAAATGCCATCGGTAAATGTATCCATTGGCCGTAGCTTTGGATGTGCCTCTAAAAAGAACCCATCAGCGCTCTGATTGATATTGAGGATCCGTGATAATTCCTTTGAATCTTCCCGCGGAATAATACCGGTGGCAAGCACGACAAGATCCGCATCAATATCAGGATGGCCCTTTGTTTTCACAAGCACTTTATCATTGTTCTTTATCACTTCAATCGGATCACCGAGCTCCCGGCGTCGATACACAATACCTTCGCCTTGCACCCGGTTGTAGAACTCTTCAAACCCTTTCCCAAACGCGCGGACATCAGTATAATAAATAACAAGATCTGCACCAGGGATTTTCTCCTTCACCATATGCGCTTGTTTCGCGGTATACATACAGCAGACGCGAGAGCAATACTCATGAGTTTTTTTATCCCGAGACCCAACACACTGAATGAAGACAACCTTCTTCGGTTCTTTCCCATTAATCTCGATATGCCCACCCGTAGGACCAGAGGCAGAGATGAGTCGTTCAAACTCAAGACCCGTGATTACATTCGGATATTTTCCATATCCATATTCTGGTTTTTCCATGGGGTTAAACAAATCAAATCCAGTTGCTACAACAATCGTCCCTACGTCAAGCTCCAGGATTTCTTCTTTCTGATCAAAGTTTATCGCATTCCTCTCGCATGCCTCCACACATAAGGCCTTATCACCACATTTTCCGGTTTTCAACGTAATGCATTTCTCTGGATCAATCGTATACTTCAAGGGGATTGCCTGGGGGAACGGAACATAAATAGCGCTCCGTTTCCCTTTGTTGAGGTCAAACTCGTTCGGAATTCTCCCTTTCAACCTGCAGGCTGCTGCACATAACCCGCAGCCAACACATTTTTCCTCATCAACATACCGTGGTTTTTTCTTCACTTTGACTTTGAAATTTCCGATGTACCCATCAAGACCAACCACCTCTGAATAAGTGAGAAGTTCAATGTTCGGGTGTCGGGCAGCATCCACCATTTTTGGTGTTAAAATACACGCGGAACAATCGAGGGTAGGGAAAGTTTTATCAAGTTGTGCCATACGCCCACCAATGCTGGGGCTTCGTTCTACAAGATACACTTTGAATCCTTTTTCTGCGATCTCTAACGCAGCTTGGATACCCGCTACACCTCCACCGATGACAAGCGCCTTTGGTATGACCGAGACTTCCTTTTTCTCCAGTGGTTCTAAGAATGAGGCACGAGCGACCGCCCCAGTTATCAATTGTATCGCTTTCCCAGTTGATTTCTCTTTTTCTTGATGTACCCAGGAGCATTGCTCCCGAATGTTCACCATCTCAAAAAAATAGGGGTTTAAACCTGTTTCTTCAAGCACCCGTCTGAACGTTGGCTCATGCATCCGCGGGGAACATGAGGCGACAACCACACGGTCGAGCTGCAGATCTTTAATGTCTTTTTTAATGAGCGCCTGCCCTGGGTCAGAACACATATATTTATAGAAACGACTCACCGCGACATTCGGCAGGTTTTGCACGTCTTCAACAACTTTCTCAACATCTACAGTATGAGCAATATTGATTCCGCATTCACAAACATATACGCCGATTTTCATAGGTGTTTCCTACCTTGTTTATTGTTCCCCTTTAATGTTTTGTAACTGCTTATATGAGAAAACAGGGCCATCTTTGCAGACATACAGATTGCCGATGTTGCACCTGCCGCATTTCCCAATCCCACATTTCATCCGCATCTCAAGAGTGGTAAAGATTTGATCTTCAGAGAATCCAAGCTTTCCAAGGTTTTGAATCACATATTTGATCATAATCGGAGGACCACATGTCACTGCAATCGCGTTCTTTGGTGACGGGTTCACTCTCATGAGATTATCTGGGACAAAACCAACAAAATCACTCCATCCGTCTTCTTTTACATCAATGGAAAGACACGCGTTGGTATCCTCACAGGTTTTCAGCTCAGCGAAATCTTTGGTGTAGCAGAGATCCTTTGATGTTCGCGCTCCGTAAATGATATCCAATTTCCCATACTGTTTCCTGTTGTCGACAACATATTTGATTAATGAGCGAAGCGGTGCTTGTCCTATTCCTCCACCGATTAAGACAAGGTTTTTCCCCATCCATCCAGAAACATCAAAATGATTCCCATATGGTCCACGGACACCGACCACATCACCAGGTTCACATTCATGGAGTGCAGAGGTGACCTTCCCAAGTTTCAAGACACTGACTTCGATGAACCCTTTCTGCGTTGGGCTGGACGAAATAGCAAAGAAACATTCGCCTTTCCCAAAGAGACTGACCATAACACATTGACCTGGGAGAAACGTAAACTTTTCTCTCACCTTTTCATCTTGAAAGACGAGTCTGAAGGTTTTAATCGCTCGTTGTCCACCCACCTCATCGCAAATGCTGTCAATGGTTGCAAGCCATGGTTGATAGGGGTTTTCCTTCATGGTTTCACCTCCCCAGCTTTGGTGATAACGTCAATGATGTCGATGTTCACCGGGCAGTTATCAATGCATCTCCCGCATCCTACGCAGGCGATCATCTGATGGTTCTTCGGGTAATAATTATATTTATGGTACACTCGATTTCGTACCCGGTTCATCCGCTCTGGACGAGGGTTATGCCCTGAGGCATGCAGGGTATACTCCGGTCGCATACATGAGTCCCACACCCGTATCCGCGCACCCTTATCCAACGTGGTTTCATCTTGAATGTCAAAGCAATGGCAAGTAGGACAGAGATAGGTACACGCTCCACAGCCAAGACATTTCATCGCAATGGTTTTCCAATACGGAGCATCAAAAATAGTGTCCAGTTTCTTCACAAATGCATCAACATTATTTATTTTCATCTGGCGGGTAATTGCATCAACTGCTTTTTTCTCAACATCTTTTTTCTTTTTTGAGTCCGCGTCTGTTGCAGGGGTGAATAGTTTTTTTGTTTTCTCCACTAGTTGTTTTCCCTTCTCACTGTTCAATTCTACATAGTACTTGTCACCGATATCAGTCAATAAAATATCCAAATGTTCTGGTGATGCAGGGCTCCCATTTAAGGAGGTGCAGAAACAGTTTACAGTTGGTTGATTGCAGCTCAAACCAACGAGAATGGCGTTCTTTCTCTTTGTCAAATAATAGGGATCTTCAAAATCGTTTGTGAAAACGGGATCAATGATCGATAGGCTTTTTGCATCACAGGGTCGTATCCCAAAAACAACAATTTTTTCATCAGGGAGACTTGCGGGGTTCACACGGATGTTCTTCCCCTGGGTGAACGTAAACATTGTCTCGGTTTGATGAAACATCTGGGCTTTCGGAGGAACAATAGCATTTGAATAGGCAAGTGTCATCTCCGATGGTTTTGTAATGGGTTTAAAAAAGACCAAATCCTCTTCCTTGACAGGGGCAAAGATCGTATACGTAGGGGTAATCATGTTAATCCATTCTGGGAGTTTATTTTTTAATAGGATGTATTTTTCCATCGTGCTCACCTTCACAGTATTGTATCCTCCGTATCATTTGGTTTAAACATGGCTAATAAGGGTTTTTCCTCAAGGTTAACTCCAGCCACATATTGAAACAGTTCTTTGATGTCCTTCTCAATTTTTTTATTGAGCATCGTCAGAGGAATATTCATCGGGCAGGCGCGCTCACATTCACCACAGCCACTGCATCGTCCTGCGAGATGATAGGCGCGGATGAGGTTCCACACGGTGTTTTCAGAACGGTTCACAGACCGGTAAATCCACTGCGGGGATAATTGATCAACGATACACTCTTTACAATAACATAAGGGGCAGACATTCCGACACGCGTAACAACGGATGCACCGGTCAAATGCCTTGCTCCAAAACTCCCATTTTTCTTTCAGCGCTTTCTTCTCCAGGGTTTTAATCTCCTTGTATTCCTCTTTTTTTGTACTCTTTACTTCATCACCAAGGAGGACATCGTGGATTACTGGCGTTGGATATTCGCATTGTTTGCATTTCTCAAAGAGTAACTCGTCTTTTGGTATTTTCTGGTTTTTTCCGTTGATAGTGAGCACATAATGGTTTCCTTCTTCTCTCACATCGACAGGTTTTATCTGATGAGGAAACTTAACAGTGATTTTCTTTGGATCAATCACCCCTGTGCAGGGGACACCGATGATAACAAGGCTTTCTCGTTTCAACCCTTTTTCTTGGAGGATTTGGACAACCGCTCGCGCGTCACACCCTTTTACAACAAGTCCAACTTTTCGAGTGTCTTCTTTTTCTCCTTTTCGAAGTGGTGGTTTCTCTTCAAGCATGAGATACACGGAGAGATTATTTGCACATAATGGGGAGAAGATAAACCGCTCTGCCTCCTCTGGTGTGAACGCAAAAGAGGGGGTGACCTGGAACCCGTAGGTACCTTGTTCATACCCGATGACGTATTTCACATCATCCCGAGAGACTAATTTTTTTACCTCGTCTCTAAGTTGTTTTTCATTTACCATGTGTTTTCCCTCTTCAACTGCTGTATCGGACCCAATTCTCGTATCTCATCAGTTACTTCTTTTACCACATCTGCAAATTTTTTTCCTTCCGAAGCAGACACCCAGGTCATTCGAACCCGGCGGGGATCAATCCCTACGTAATCGAGTAATTCTCTCAGGATCGCGTATCGTCGTCTTGCCAAGTAGTTCCCTCGTTCGTAATGACAGTCACCAGGGTGACAACCACCGATGAGGACGCCATCAGCGCCTTGCTGGAGTGCGTTGATGACGAAAATCGGGTTGATTCTCCCTGAGCACATGACTCTGATGACTTTCAGATTTGGTGGGTATTGCATTCTGCTGGTTCCTGCGAGGTCAGCTCCTGCGTAGGAGCACCAGTTGCAGAGAAAACCGATGATGTTCGGTTCAAAGTCTTTTTTCATCTTCTTTTTCACCTCAACTTGAGTGGTTTGCATCATATTGTTATCTCCTTTAATATTCCAATGATGACAATCTCCCGAGGGATCCGTGTCTCCCCCATTTTTTTTGCCATCTCAATTGCCTCACTAAGTGAGACATCATGAGGGTTACAGGAATGCATAGTGGAGAAATCATGGAGAGGGATGCGTTTGACTTCCCCATCTTTTCCGTGTTCTGTTTTTACAGCATCGATGATGATTGCTTTATCGTAGCCTAGGATGAGGTCAAGGAGGTTCATCCCCCCTGTTATTGCTTCTTCTATGGTGACCTCAGATTGGTGGATGTGTTTCTTAAGTTCGTTTGCGATATGGATTCCGACTCCATCGTCACCGAGTATCTGATTCCCTACACCTAGGATGATGGTTTTCATTTTTTTATTTCCTCTAAAGATTTTGTTTGAGTGTTTTGTAGAGTTTCTTTTTATGGTCGTAGATGTTTACTTCCAATGGCATACCGCCAGGGAGTGTATGTGTGGCACAGGCGAAACAGGGATCATATGCTCTAAACGCCATTTCAACCATGTTCAGTGTGGCATTCGTCACGTTTCCTTTTGTGATAACTCCTTTGGCTGCATCCCGAATTGACATGTTGATTGCCCCTGCATTGTTTGTTGTAGCAACAATGAGGTTAGCTTTGTCAATAAGCCCGTTTTTATCAAGTTTATAATGATGGATGAGAGTTCCGCGGGCTGCCTCGGTGACACCCATACCCTCACCAGGATCCCCCACAGGGTTTCTGATTTTTTGCGCGGTGATTTCCGGGTCGTTGATGAGCTCTTTTGCTCGTTCCGTGGCATAGAGAAGTTCAATGAGTCGTGCCCAGTGGAATGCGAGAGTGGAGTTGACTGCTTTGCCTCCGAGGGTTTCATAGAATCGTTTGTATTCTTTATCTGCGAGAGGTGTCGCCATCCCCTCTGCAGCATTGAGACGACCAAGTGGTCCCACACGGTAGATTCCACTGTCTTTTCCATCTTGGAAACCTTTCCATCCAACAGCTTTAAGGTACGGGAATTTGATGTAGGTCCATTCTTCAACGTGCTCCGCGATGTTCTTGTAGTAGTCTTTGACATCAAATTTTACTCTTTCATTTCCCTGTTGATCGGTAACGCGTATCTTTCCATCGTAGAAGTTGACTTTGTTGTTTTTATCAACAAGTCCCATGTTGTAGGTTTTTAAGGTGTACGGGTCGCTGAGGATGAGGTCTACATATGTTTTGTTTTTTAGAACAATATCATCAAAAAGTTTCAAGGAGAATTTTGCAAACTCTATGCAAGAATCCACCATTTTCTTTATGTCTTGTACCTCGTCTTTGTTGAGTCCCTTGGAGACACCACCGGGGAGACCGCAGACGGGATGTGTTGCTTTTCCGCCGAGTATTCCGGTTATTCTTTGGCCATACGCCCGGTGTTTAATGACTTCTTTGCCAATGTCCAGCCCTACCTTCTCGATTACGCCGAGAACATTTCTTTTTGCCGGTGGCGCATCTGGTCCAACGACAAAATCAGGTCCACCGAGATAGTAGAAATGGAGAGTATGATCGTAGATATAATACCCCATGTACATGAGCTCTCGCAGTTTTTTTGCTGCAGAGGGTGGATCGACATGGAATGCGGCATCCAATGCTTTCGTGGATGCAAAATGATGAGCAACGGGACAGACACCGCAGATACGCGAAGTAATCTGAGGCATATCCTCCGCTCTCCGCCCTTGTGCAAACCGTTCGAAACCACGGAGTTCAGGGATTTGAAGGATCGCGTTTTCTACGTCGCCTTTGTCATCTAAAAAAATGCTTATTTTCCCATGGCCTTCCAGTCGCGTGATCGGATCAATAGTTACTGTTTTCATGTTACTTTATCACCTTCCTATTCACCAACGCGGTGGGCAACGTATATTTGTAGAATGTGCCCGTCACATCCACCACCTGATCAATCAGTTTTTGTACATCTTCATCGCTCATCTTCTCTTCCCCCTCAAGACCAAGGATGGAGGCGAGCCCTGAAATCATCTTTGCCCCTTGATCAAGCGAGTTTGGTGTTGGACCACCGCACCCAGTACACGGCATGTTTGCATCAAGGCATCGTGCTTTACAACCACCTCGTGTCGCAGGTCCTAAGCAGATGATTCCTTGCTCAAGGAGACATTTCTCCTCAACCTTATCGACTTCATAGATCCGTTTGATTGCTTTGATTTTCTTCTCAGATTTTTCAAATCGACAATCGCGGTAACCGCATTGAGGATCAAATCCGTAGGAGGCGGACAGCCGGGGAGGTAGTAATCAACGTCAACCACCTGATTCAGACTTTTTACAGTATCATAAAACTCAGGAAGCGTCAGTGTTCCCTCTTTCACTTTCACAGAGGTTTTCGGAGTGATCTTCTTTGGGTTATCAGTGGAAGGATTATCCAAGTATGCCACGTTGAACACTTCCTCTTTGTTTGCTATATTGGCAAGTCCGGGGATTCCACCATTGGCTGCACATGCACCGAAGGCGACCAATGCCTTTGCTTTCTTCCTTAGAAGTTTTGCGATATGCTCCTGTTCCTCAGTTCGAATCGCTCCGTTAAAGAAACACACATCGATACTTTTATCTTCCATCGCCTCGACATCTTTATACTTTATATCCATGGCAACCGGCCAAAAGAGGATATCAGCAGCGGCAACAACATCCAAGATTTTTTCATCAATATCAAGAACCGCTATCTCACATCCACCACAACTTGCCGCCCAGTAAAAAGCAAATTGCAGTTTCTTGTCTTTCACAGGTTCCTTCTTTGTTTCTGTTTTCTCTTTTGTCATACACTCACCATTTCACATTCTCTACAAATTAATTCTCTTTCTCAAAGACCCCCTTTTTCTTCAATAAAATTAGTGGATCCACCGCATGACTTTCGAATCCACATAATTTGAGATCTAAGCCTAATGCTACCGCAATCAACTGCGTGTAATAGAAAACAGGTATTTGTTTATAACTGTTGAACAATTTTTCAGCTTCTTTCCCCCGGACATCAAGGTTAAACCGGCAGAGAGGACAGGAGAGAACAATCGCATCGCTTCCCCGTTCGATAGCAAAATTTGTGATCCGATGCGCTCGTTTAGCAACTAACTCTTTATCTTCAACGGTATGGTAGGAACCGCAACATTCGATTTTAAAGGGGTTATCAATAACCTTCGCCCCAAGAGCCATCAAGAGTTTTGAAAGGATGATTGGTTCCTCAGCATCATCAATTGCTACTTCCCGAGGACGGAGTAACATACACCCGTAATACGGCATGATTTTCATGCCTTTCAATGGATACTTGACCAATTTTTTTAAAACATCAAAACCAACGTCATCTCTGAGGAACTCGAGGAAATGAATTACCTTTACAGTCCCTTTGTAATCGTGTTCTGTATCCATGAAATCATTGAGAGTTTTGAGGTTATCCTGACGTGTTTGTACCCGGAGATTAGTTTGTTTTAACGTATTATAACACATATCACAAAGAGTAATGACCTTATCTGCTCCTGCATCCTCAACATGGATCAAATTCCGTAATGGTGCGATGTGGTGCATTAGGTCATCGTCCGTGAGCGAGGAGACGACCCCGCAGCAGTTCCAGTTTTCCATTTCTACCAGCTCATGGCCAAGAGCATTCATGATTGAAAACGCGGATTTTTCAAGGTTTTTTGCCGAGGTTTTCATGGTGCAACCGGGGTAGTATAGTAGCTTCATTTTCTTCACATTTTTTTCTTTCTTTTCTAGATTATCCAATATTTTTTCTAAATAAACTCACGAACGCGAGTTGCGGGATTGTCTTCCGCTCCTCCTTAGGTATTTTGATAGGATTTGTTTTATCGATGTTTTTTCGTAAGAGTATTTGACGTAATGCTTCCATAATTTTTGTTAAATTGAGGTCCCGCGGGCAGCGCTCCGCACAGGTGTAACATGAGGAACATAACCATATAGTGTTTGAATGGAGGACATCTTTTTTATCCAGGATAACATGTCGGATCACTTCATCTGGTGCAATATCCATCTCGTCAATGAACGGGCACCCCGCGGAACAGGTTCCGCATTGGTAACACCCGAATAGGTTCTCCCCACAGAGGTTTTCTACTTCTTTGACAAGGTCTCCTTTTTTTAGTTTCAAAGTAGTTAGGTTCAGGTCTTCTCTCTGT
>LSSI01000031.1 GCA_001595945.1 Thermoplasmatales archaeon SM1-50 | reverse complement strand
AGGCATCGGTCTAAAAGCATCGATGAATTCCAAGATGCAGCCTTTGACTATATAGTCACGGTGTGTGACCATGCAAAGCAGACATGCCCGTTTTTTCCAGGAAAAATCCTGATACATCGAAGTTTTAAGGGGCCAACGAGTCATCAGGAATTCCAAAAAATACGAGATGAGATGAAACAATGGATCACCGATATATTTGCAGAAGAAGAGACAAACACAGATTCCTAAACCTAAATCAAAAAAGGTATGTTATAGACAATTAAGCCATTTTTTCCTTAATGCCTCTCATATATTATGTATTAGATGAATGTCACTAACACTAACACACCAGAGAAACATGAAAACAATAATTTATTTGTATGCATTCCACATTACTTGATAGAGGCTGATGAAAACTTCATTGTTGTTTGTTGAACCACCACATAATTTCTGGTTTGTCATGGGGGAGTACCTATCCCCTCCTTCAACCTTGCTTATCCTTGCAGGATACATCGAACGAGAGCTCCCAGAAGTTGATATCGACATTGTTGATTGTCAAGCTGACCGTCTTAATTGGGAGGGACTTGAGCGATACATCCAGTCAGCGAATCCCTCAATAGTACTTACCTCTGGGTATACAACAAACGCCTATGCTGTTGCGAGAACCTGTGAAATCGCTAAGAGAGTAAACGAAGATATCGTAACGATTGTAGGCGGTATTCATTTTTCGTTTACACCAGATGAATCCTTGCAAACATACCCTGAAATAGATTACATCGTGAGAGGCGAAGGGGAGCAGACGGTTGTCAATCTTATTAAAACCCTCCAGAGGAAAGGAAAAATTAGTGGAATAAAAGGAATATCCTATCGACTAAACGAAAGGATTATTCAAAACCCATCACGTCCCTTAATAGAAAATCTTGATTCACTTCCGTTCCCCGCATATCATCTTGTTGAAAAGAACCTGAAGCATTATCATTTCACAATGATGGCCGGTAGAAACAATCGATATATGGTTCTGGAAGGAGCGCGTGGATGTGAACATCACTGTTCTTTTTGCACACAATGGAACCATTGGGGAGGTCGGTGGCGAACCAAATCAGCGAAACGGATTGCCGATGAAATTGAATTTCTCCATAATACGTACGGAGGCGTATTTCTCTGGTTAGCAGATGACCATATGAGACTAGATATCAGAGGTAGACAACTCTATGAGGAGCTAAAAAAAAGACCATGCAAAGAGGATATCATGCTGTTTTTCCAGTCGCGAACCGATGATGTCGCTACCAATCCAGATCTTGTCGGGAAACTTCGACAGGTCGGTATGTATTGGATTATGGTTGGTGTGGAAAATGATTCAGAAGAGACCCTAAAAGAATATAAGAAAGGAACTAAAACTTCAGATGCTTATGCTACGATGAAGATTTTACGAGACCACGATATTTTTTCTCATGCGATGTTTGTAATCGGTGCACGTCGAGACACCCATGAGTCTATCGAACGACTCCGACAATATTCCATGGATCTTGCCCCTGATTTTGCGATTTATACCGCGTTGACACCCCTTCCAGGTACCGTTTATTATGAGAAGGCAAAGAAAAACGGCTGGATTGAGGATACAAATTACACTAATTATGATATGGCTCATGCAATCATGCCAACCGAAATATTAACAAAAAAAGAGGTTCAAGAGGAGCTATGGCGTTGTTATAAGACATTTTATGGATCAGTAACAAAAAACATCTCAGGGATATTTTCCAAAAATAAGTTAAAACGAACCTTATATCGACATATGACTGGACAATTTGTCCTTGAGAAATTCAGGAGATTAATTTGAATCAGAGAAATAGTATCGTATTCTTTCTTGTTCTCTCTGCTCTAGGAGCAGTGTTTCTTCTTGGTATCGTCTTTCAAACACTGGATTCTGCTTCAATGGCAGTGCAAACAGAAAAACTCGTTGTTGCATGTTTTTTTTCTCTTCTATGTGCTTTTGGCGTCTTGTTTGCCCTTCGTCCGAACTGGTTGAAAGCAACCTTAATTAAGAAAAACACAATCGAAAAAAACAAAACCAATGAAATAAAACAAAGATTCCGTGGGCATCATCCAGATTGTTTTGTCTTTGAACATCATAGACTCATCTGTGGAAAAAAAACATGGTGTGCAGGATGTTTTGGGCTTCTTATTGGCTGTATTCTATCAATAATCCTAATGCTGCTGTATGTTGTTGTCCCATTGAGACTTCCACTTCTGGCTGCCCGCCTATGGTTCATTTTCGGATTATTTGTCATCATAATAGTGTTTGTAGAAAGCATACTTCCAAGAAGGTATGCTGGTACTCATGTTATGGTTAACGTAATGTTTATCGTGAGTTTCTTTCTAATAACAGTCAGCGTTGTCGAACTCTCAGGTGACGTCATCTATGGATTCTATGCAATGATTCTGTGCGTCCTTTGGCTAGACACAAGGATTCATCTTTCTAAATGGCATCATAGCCATCTGTGTATCCGCTGTCCCCAATCCTGTAAAATCTATGTCACGACACTTATTTTCGGGAAATAACACGAAGACCAAAGATGATAATGAAAATCGAGATCACTGCGGCAAAAATCCAGTTCCACTGCACTGTGTTGACCCACGATAGCCATGAATAGGTGTCTGCCATCTGTTTTAATACCAGTTCAAACAGAATTGCAAGACCGATTAGGACGATAATCACTCCCCAGAAGATCGCCCATCCTTTGTTGTTTTTTCCCCCAGCGCACTCATCCTCACAACGTTGTTCGCGGTCTTTTCTGTAGTCATATCCTTTTAATGATGCTCCGCAGTTTTTACAAAATGTTGCATCTTCATCATTTTCCTTTCCGCATTTTGCGCAGTATACCATACCTCTACCTCTTATTATCTGATAAATGATTCTTTCTATATAAACTCTTTTTTTATGATTTTTTTTTCTGTTCTTTGGACATGTTCAGAGCAAGAAACACATATCCTAAGAGTAGGATAAAGACAAAGATCCCGGGCAACGCGTTTTCCATGCTTGTTGCCGCTGTCGCAAGGTTTTCAACCTCTAACCGGTCGTGTAGAGCAGATAAGATCTGTGCAACGACCCAGAGGACAAGAACAAAGGCAATCGCGTGAAGCAATGGTGAGAAAATCCGGAAGTTCTTTGATTTTCGTGCGAAATAGGAGGTGTAGTTTGAAAGAAGTGTGATACAGAAGAGGGGCAATAAATATAGAAGGAGAACTGATGTTATTTCATCCATTTCAAGGACATCAGTCCCTGAGCTTCTTACAATTTCTATGACCAGACGTACGATGATAAGAAACAGTAAACTTGCAAGCAGCGGTCCCAGAATACCAAAGGTACGATCGTACCAGTTCTCCAAAGATTTCCCTGCTTGATCAAATCGGTGTTTTGGAAATGGTGCAACATCGGTTTTTAAAGACCAGCCGCAACGTGTGCAAAAAACAGCGTCATCAATCAGATTTTTCCCACAGTTTGGACAATTCACCATAGGCTTCATTCCCAAATTAAGACAGAATATCACCAGTAACCTTAAAAAATCTACGCCTTAGCAATTAATCATAGTTCAACAGAAAAAGAATGGTTTACTCATCTTTTTTCATATGTGATTCTGACACTGGAGTATCATCGCTTTCTTCAGAAGCGTCTTCTTCTTTTTTTGCTAGTTCCTCTTGTTTTTCCTCAACCACATGGCCGATAACCTTCATAGATAGAAACTCTCGTATCTCCTTAGGTTTTGTCGAATCAATGCCAAAATACTCTGGGAAGAGCCGTGTGGTCGTCAGCATCTCTGTTGCGCCATGAGGTTCTGAATGGATCAAATGCAGGCTTACCAACTGATCGACATCTGCATAGATTCGTTCCCCAATCATGTGACGTAGGTTAGATTGTTTCACGGGCTGATGAAATGCGATGAGCGCCAGGGTCTTAAGCAGGTCGGTTTTTATTTCGGGTTTTGCCACCATCATTGATTTATCGGTGAATGTTTTTTTCACTTGCATGATAAACTTATTACCAGCTTTAACGATCTCAAGAGAAGTGTCGTTTTTCCGGTCGATGTTATACGATTGCATAAGATGTTCAATTGCTTCATTAACTTTTTTAGGCGGCAATCCGGTTGTCTCTTGGATCTCCTCGATGCTGAGTGGTTTTCCTGATGAGAATAACAACGATTCGACTAAGCGGTTTTCTTTGATACTCATAGTTGTCCTTCCTTCATGTATACCCTATTGTTTTAATAAAAATTTCTCCATATGGGAATTTCCGCTGATGCACAGTGATCTTCCTCTCATATGCAAGAAACAAAATCGAAACAAACGTCTTAATGCGGTCCTCAACGCTATCAACCTGACAGAGGTCAGAGAAATTCAATGATCCTTTGGGGAACTGACAGATCCGCTCCCAAACCGTTGCGACATCCTCCTCCAAATGATCTTCATGGGCGGAGCCTCGCATCGCCTTGCGCGCTTTCTGCCGTAGTAATACCCGCTCCTCCTTTCGCAATTGATCAAGGAGCTGGTACTGCTCTGATTCCTTACGCACCTCATCAAATGCGCTGAGTAGCTCAATAAGTGTCACTTTGCGAGTTGACTCACGACGCAAGGGTTCATCAAGTGGCGATTGAGGCATTGTCATGACAAGGTTCGTGTATGAGTATTCATCGTCATTGGCTAGCCAGGGAACCGTCGGGATGTCTTCCCAACCAACACCCTGATCCAGTTCCAGGTCCTGTGTCTCCATGCTGACGACAAGATGATCGCTTTGCATCCGAAGGACTTTCCAAGCCATATAGATGATTTTTCCTGCGGTCAGCAAATCAAGTTTTTCTTTTTTTGCTCGTTTCAGATACATAGTGGAAAACCCAACAAGGTCGATATCCCAGGGGTTCATATGCTGATTAAGCACAAGGTCAAACGCAAGATATATAGATCGATCAAACGGATTCTCAATGGATGCAGACTCACCTGTTGCTGCTGCCTTTGCCATCTCGAGATACTGATTGATACGGCTCATATCATTATGTTCGTCGATTAGGGCTTTATGAAATAACAAATGGTTGATAACGTCGTTATCCAGCTCCATGTGGGAGCACCTCCTGAACATTGCTGTGTAGTTCCCCTTTTAGCCCGACTAAATCTGGGTCGATATTTCCAATCATCTCAGAGATACCGGAATCGTGCATCGTGACACCATAGAGGTAGTTTGCCTCTTTCAGAGCGATCTTTCGTAAGGATACGCTGATGAACTGGGAATGTTCCGCACGGTTTTTTATCATCCTTGATACAATCTCAGCGTTGACTCCATCAAGGAACATATCGATTTCATCAAGTACGTAGAACGGGCTTGGGTCGTACTGTTGAATCGAAAAAATAAATGCGAGTGACGCGATACTTTTTTCGCCACCAGAGAGCGCGGCGAGACGCAAGACTTTTTTTCCTTGCGGCCGTGCTTTGATCGTCAGACCCCCGTCAAAGACACTTTGCTCGTTTTCTAGAAGCAATTCTGCTTCCCCACCCTCGGATAACTGTCCGTAGATTTCCTTGAAGTTCTTGTTGATCTCATCGTATACCTCGAAGAACCGTTCTTTTTTCTTGCTGGTAATCTGGCTAACGAGTTTAACGAGGTTTTTCTTTTGATTGTTGAGATGGTCGACATCCTCGTCGAACTTCTTCTTCCTTTCCATCTGATGCTCGTACTCTTCCAGTGCCCGCATATTCACGGGTTCAAGCTGCTGCATGGTCTGTTCTATTGAAAGGATGGATTCCTTCAGAGACTCTAGGGCGGGTAATTTCGTAGTTTTTATTTCAACGTGATATAACGCAATTTCCTGGTCAAGCTCCTTTATAGAGTCCTCAAGAGTAGGCAGCCGGTATTTCGCCCGGGTGATCAGATCAAGGTAGGATTCTGTTTTTGTGGAAAAAGTTTCCATCTCGTTTTCAATCCCAATGGTTTTTTTATACAATCGGTCTCTCTCCAAGGCTAGCTCTCTTGTCTTTCCGCTCATTGTCTCTTCAACGGTCATCAGTGTCTTAAGTTCATCTTGGTCTTTTGCACGTTGCTGTTTAAACTCCTGGATGGCATGCTTCAAGGATTCTATCTCGACATCAATTGCAGTGATTTTTTCAGAAATCTCGGCCCTCCGTTCAGTAAGTATCTCAAGTTTCGTTTGGATGGTCTGCTGTTCGCTGTGGAGTCGTAAGACGGTTTCCTGCATTTCAGAAACGGTTTTCTCAAGGCTGCGAACCGCCTGAGCGACTTCTTTTTTTGTGCTTTTCAGCAAATGCTTTCCTTTTTCCTCTTTTAACGCATCAAGCTTGGTGAGTCGTTGCTCACAGTCATTAATAGATGAGAGAATCGTCTTGCCTTCAGCTTCAATCATCTGTTTTTCCGTAAGCTTAGCATCAAGGTCTTTGCAGAGAAATTCAAGTTTTCCACTATACTCTTTCTTCTGGAGTTCCAGGTCCTTTGTCTGGGCTCCTGCATCGGTCTCACCCTTCAGCGAGCGGACTGTGTTCTCCAGCTCCCCGATGTCTTTTTTTAACTGGGCAAGCTCCTCTGATAACTGATCCTGGCTTTGCATCGCTGCTTGTAGCTTCCGGGTGACTTCATCCAGCATGCGTTGGTCTGCACTGCCAAAGCTAAGTCGTTCTCTTGGCTGACTACCACCGACCATCGCACCGCTAGCTTCGATAAGATTTCCTTTCATATCTACGAGTCGGACGCCGCCCATAAGCCGTCGTGCATCAGTAAGAGTGTTGACTATCACTGTGTCGCCAAATACGTACCAGAAGGCACCACGGTACTCCGGGTCGAACCGTATTAGATCAATTGCATATCCAAGGGAGCTTTCATCTCGAATTGTCATCAAAGACCGCGCACGTGGTTTGCCAACAATCATCTTATTTATCGGTAGGAACGTCGCTCGTCCTAGTTTTTTCTTCTGCAGATATCCAATCGCTTCAGCGGCAGCAGCATCATCTTCGACAACTACCGCTTGCATCCGAGGTCCAGCTGCGATCTCCAACGGCAGCATGTATTTCTCATCGACCTGTGCAAGCTCCGCGATCGTCCCACGAATACCTTTCAGCTCACCAGTATTTCGTGCAGAAAGAAGTGATTCCACCGCGGAGTTATACTTTGCGCCAATGGTTTGTGCGGCTTCGCGCTCTGCCTGTAATTTTGATTGTTCTCGCTGCAGTCGAAGAACTCCTTTTTCTAGATCAGCAAGCTGCTCGGTTATCTCTGATTCCCGTTTTTTTTTCTCAAAAAGTTTTTTTTCTGATTCTTTTACTTTCTTTCCAGTCTCTTGTTTTCCTTTCTGCAGTTCCTTAACTTGCCAGTCGATGTCTTTTATCTCAAACTCATAAGTTGATTTTGTCTCCTGAAGCTCCGCGATCTGAAGCTCTATTGCATCAAGTTTTTCTTTAAGTCTATCTCGGGTTAACTCATACTCATGCTTCTGGGTTTGTGTCTTCTCGTACTCCTCCCGCATCTTCACAAGCTCTCGGGTGATGTCCATGGAAGTGTCATCTGATCGTGCAATTTCTTCACGTAAGGATCCTAGCTCCTGTTCTTTTGTTTTAAGGGTAGTATCAGTTTCCTGGATTTGTTCATCTAGCTGGTTTTTCTGGGCGTTGTACTCGTCAAGCTCTTTTATGATTTCTTGAAGTGACTTTTCTAAAGTTTCTTTTTCTTTTTTCTTCTCACTAACCTCATCATTTGAGTAATTGATGCGTTCATCAATCTTAATAGTCTCAGACCGTAATATGTCGATTCTTTCTTTGATGCCGTGTGCCTCATCTCCACCAGCATCACCGATTTTCTTCTCCACTTCATCTAATTTCTGTTGTAGCTCTGTGTATTGGGTTTTTAATGTCTCTTTTTGTTCTTCGTATTTCTTTTGCTCTATCTCATAGGACTCGATCTGTTTGGTGATCTCAAGGATCTGTGATTCAATCTCCTGTTTCTTTTTTGTGGCGATCATCGCTTTTGTTTCGTAGAGTTTGTCTTTAAACTCCTTATATCGGTACGCTGCATCCCGGTCTTTTTTCAGCTGACGGATCTGACTGGTTATTTCATTTAAGATGATGTCGATACGCTCGAGGTTCTTTTCCACATCTCCTCGTTCCTTCTCCGCTTTCTCAATATCTTCATCAAACGTGCTAATGCCTGCGATGCTATCAATTATCTTCCTCCGATCAATAGATCCCATCTCGACAAGGTTGGTAACATCCCCTTGTTTGACGATGTTGTAACCTTCCCCAGAGATTCGTGCATGGGTTAATAACTCGATAAACTCAGATAACGAGGCAGCACGGTCGTTGATGTAGAAATAGCTGTAATAGTTATCCGGGTTGTCTTTCAAAGGAGCTCGTTTGATCATCCTTGTGAGGAATACCTCATCTGCTGCGATTGGCATCTTACGCTCCGAGTTGTCGAAGATCAAGGAAACTTTGCAGTATTTTGAGGGGTTCTTGCGTTTTTTCCCGCCGTTGAAGATAAGGTCGGTCAGACGCCCTGCGCGCATGACTTTTGAGCTTTTTGGACCAAGCACAAAGAGGATCGCATCAACGATATTGCTTTTCCCGGAGCCGTTTGGTCCAGTTATCGCAGTAAATCCAGGATAAAAGGGTACAGTTAATTTATGGCCGAAGGACTTAAAATTTTCCATTTCAACTTGTTTAAGGTACACAGTCATCCCTTTCCACTACGAAGCACATCCGCTCCTACATTACTGATTGCGGCATCCCATTAAGGAGAAACGAAAAACTGTATATAAAATTTTGGAGGTAGTAAGGATCAATTACCTTATTTCTATATAATTGGACATATGGTAGTTCAATACTTTTCGCTAACTGATACCTGGGGAATATGAATATATAAAGAATATAAAGGAACGACCCATCAACTAAAATACTAGTTGTAAATTACACTATTTACGAGAAAAGATATGCGCAGAAGTATTGTAATCACGGGAATCATTATTTGTGTGTTAGGTGCTTTCGTAGGCATACTTAGCGCAGTGGTGTACCCAGATACATTAAAGCAATATGTAGAATCTGATTTGGTGGATTTAATTGGATTGCTGTCTCTTCTTGGTTTTTTTTCATTTTTCGTTGGAATCCTGCTTTCTATTATTGGGGCGGTATTAAAAAAGAAGAAACCAAAAAAAAATAAAATGCTCCCCTACTCACGGTTCTTTGAGCCCTAGCGGTTCTCCTTTTTGAACAGCTCTTTTTTATTACAATTCATGATTTTATACATGATTCCCCAAGCATATTTAACTCATCTAGCAATAATATTCTTTTTTTGAATTTTTACACCGCATATGAGGAATTCACTCATTTTTAATAACGTGTTAAATATCTACTGGTGTTTTCTTCCCATCGAAGAGTAAGAAACGAAAGATTACATAACATCAATTTACAGAAGCGTCTGAAATGAATCTGCTATGTTTATTAAGAAATTAGTCTATTCTACCGCATAATTACAAAAAAAAGTGATATAAAATGATCACCTGCGAAGGGTTAACAAAGACATTTGGATCAATCACCGCGATTCAGGATTTTACCTTGGAGATTCCAGATGGTTGCATTTTCGGATTGCTTGGACCAAATGGTTCTGGGAAAACCACAACCATGAGGATGCTTTCCTGCCTTATTCAACCAACATCAGGAAAAGCACTTATCGATTCCTATGATATCCATGACAAAACTGATGCGCAGAAAATCCGTGGTATGATTGGACTACTTCCTGAGGTGCCAGGTCTGTATGAAACCCTTGGGGCGTATAAAAATCTTGATTTTTATGGTCAATTCTACGGTGTTCCCAAACAAAAACGGGATGAATCGATTAAAAGGACGCTCACTAATCTTGGTCTTTGGGACCGGCGCAACGAACCAGTAGGAGGGTTTTCCAAAGGAATGAAACAGAAAATTGCAATCGCACGTGCGCTGACCCATGACCCAAAATATATTTTCCTTGATGAACCAACCGCAAGTCTTGATCCTGCGGCAGCAAAACTCGTCCGCGAATACATTCTTGAGCTGAAAAAACGGGGAAACACCATTCTGATTAACACTCATAACCTTTCAGAGGCAGAACGAATCTGTGATACCGTCGCGTTGCTAAAAAACAAAATCGTCAAGGTAGGACACCCTAAAGAGCTTGCTCGAGGACTATTCGCTCGCACCATCAGTATCACGCTTCAAAAGATCCCTTCGTCGTTACTTCCAGAGATATCATCTCTTCGCTATATATCAGAAGCACAGGTCAACGGCAACCAACTGATCCTGCGTATAAGAAATCCTGAGGAGAATAACCCACAGGTGATCACTTGGTTGATCCAGAAAGGATTGCAGGTGCAGTTTGTCTCTGAGGAAGAATATTCCTTAGAAGACGTATATCTGAAACTTATTGAAGAGGAGGGTCAGTAATGCACTGGAGAAACGCTTGGATAGTAATGCGAAAAGACCTTGCTGAGTTTCGAAAACAGAAACTTGTTATCGGATCAATCGTCGCGATGCCTATCATCCTTGGCGTGATCTTCCCGCTTGCGACGTTCGTACCGATAATAACGATGATACCTCAAGGAGAATCATGGGATGTCCCTGGGCTGCTTGAACTGGGCAGTCTCCCTGATGATTTTATCGTTCCGTGGACAAATCAAACTATCGCGGAAAGTTCATTTACAGAAGTGGTTCTCCATCACAAAACCCTAAAGAATGTAAATCTCTCCAACTGTATCATCATCTCCTGTATCCTCGAGGACGTCATAGTTATCAATTCAACAATTCAAAATAGTTCACTGGAAAGGACATATCTTGAGAACGTTACCGTGGTTCGTTCTGAAGGGAGAGAGCTAGATGGGAGATACATCCTTTCTGTATCATCAAACCTTCTTTTCATAAGAACAAAACCATCGGAGATCAACCAGGTACTCCCAATGATGTTTAACATGATGCTGATGATCTTTATCATTGTCCCTGCGACGCTTCCAACGATTATTGCCCCCTATAGCATCGTTGGGGAAAAGAACAACCGTAGTTTAGAGCCGTTATTAGCAACACCGACAACCGATGGTGAGTTGCTTGCTGGAAAGATTTTCTCCTCGTTTGTCCCTTCGATGGGGTCGACGCTTCTTGCGTTTGCCTTAGGTGTCGTATTGCTCGACGTGATACTGCTCCCGCAGGTAAACTATCCACTGATGCCCAATCTCACCTGGATTCTGTCAGTTGTGCTTCTAGCACCAACTACCTGTTTAATGAGTGTTCTTGCCTGCGTACTAGTCTCCTCAAAGGTTAGCGACGTCCGAGCTGCTCAACAGCTCGGCGGGTTTGTCGTCATGCCCATGGTAGTGCTAATGATTGGCGTATTATCGGGATTTCTCTTTCTTTCACCCCTCATGGTGTTAGTCTTTGCTGGGTTGTACGGGTGTTTGGACCTTGGGTTGTTTTATTTTGTAAAAGCAGTGTTTAATAGAGAGAAAATCTTGACAACGTGGAAGTGAAAATAAAAACATCTGCAATGGTTAAAGTTCGTAGCCAAATGTCTTTAGAGCAAAGCCAAACTTGCTCTGAATTTTCTCTTTTAGTTCATTAGTAAATACGTTGGTATCTGTTTTTATGCTTTTTTATGAGAAGAGATACGTTTGAAAAACAGGTTTAATATCCTGCACAAATTCTTCTGTGATATACCATTCCTTCCCGGACGACCGGGAACTAAAGATGTCTTCACATTCATCCAGAAAAAAATGACTGCGAGAATAGGTGTCGGAGGAGTGGAAATACGAAGAGGAATTTTTCTATGATTTTTATGAAAATTGGCTGTATTGTCATCGTTTTTGGAATGGTGACTTCTAAGAAGCCCCAGTCGCTTTCCAACCCATACGTATCTTTTGCTTTCGCTTTGATAGTGTAGATTCCTTTTGTCATAAAGGTGTGTGTCGTTGTTAATGAATCTCCTGAAACAATTGGTCCAAGCCAGCCACTCTGTGTTCCATCCCCCCAGTCGATGTAGTACGAAAGATTGTCAGTATCTGGATCTGTTGTCGTGAGGGTGTAGGTGTATTCTATTTTTGGTTTTCCTTCTGAAGGACCGGTAATTGTTGGTGGATTTGGTTGAGTATTTGTTGATCCACTTACCGTAAAGAACCATGTTTCTGACTGGTTGGTATATTCGCCATCATATGCGATGGTATACCAGGAATAGACCGTGTTATTGAGAAGATTTTCCCATATAACTGACGCAGTGGAAAAACTAGGTATATCATAAACAGATCCAATGACACTATGGTCTGATGCATCATAAAAGGTTATATCCATAGCGTCTTCCATAGGGTCTGCAACATACACCGAAAGAACGGCGTTGGTTGGCACGCCTGTTTCATGATTTCGTGGGTTTTGGTTTGAAGGTGCATATGGTGGCTCGTTCCAGTGTTCCATTAATGGATAGTAGTCCTTGTTTGTTCCGCCTGGTATATTGTACGGAGTATCCCCGATGCCATCGCCGTTGATATCGGAGCCAGTATAATCATCCCAGTAGTTTCCACCGGATGGATAATTATCATCCCAGTTGTTTGTACAAGTGTCTTTTGCGTTTTGGTCGTTTACATAAAAGTTGTTGTGATAGAGGTTGTTACTGTTTGAAGATTGTGTGGCTTCAATACCGTAGATATGGTCTTTTATGGTATTTCCGTGAATTGTGTTTGCTGTGGATGAATGAAGGAAAATACCTTCCAGGCTTGTTTGTATTATGTTTGCTGATATTTGGATCTGTGAGGTGTTTACCGGGTTTATCCCTTCAAAATCATTGTTTTTGATGATGTTGCTTGAGATAATCCCCTGCGATGAACTTAACAAGCCGATACCTTCCCAGTTATCAATGATCGTGTTTTCTGTTATAGTAAAAAATGATGAATAGGTTAGGTAGATTCCTATTTTTCCTTTTTGTATTGTGAAACGCATGATTTTAACGTTATTCGCTTGGATTTTGATGATATTGTTCGCGTAATTTCCTTGGATAGTTGTATGTTCGCGAGTCTCACCGATGAGAGTTATCTGCTTGTTTATTGAAAGATATTCCTGATAGATGCCTCGATAGACAAAGATAATGTCGTAATCATTTGCGTTATCGATGGCGTCTTGTATTTTTGTATAGTTATTTGGCCCTGCTCCACCAACGTATAGAGTTTGAGATAAAAATAAAGGATGAGATGTTGCGTCGTCAGTTCCTTGTGTCACGGGTGTCAGGGGAACCAAAATAATTATTATATATATAATTATTATATTTATATATCTATTTTTTAGTCTCTTCATTCGGTGGTTCCCCAGGATTAAAATAAAAAAGAGAGAGAAGAATCAAATTATGATTCTTGAACTGTACCAAGAGCATACCTAGCTACATGACCTTCATCTGTAAAGACCAACGATATCGCTCTGAATTCATTGCTAGTTTGATTTACCTTATATAACCCAACAAAATATCCTGTTTCGTTACCACCTGTCACGTTATATTGCCCAAAAAAGAATCTGT
The DNA here is from genome assembly GCA_001595945.1 of Thermoplasmatales archaeon SM1-50. Lineage (GTDB taxonomy): Archaea > Thermoplasmatota > E2 > DHVEG-1 > DHVEG-1 > SM1-50. The sequence continues at coordinate 6,574 of LSSI01000031.1, read as the reverse complement.
GTATGATGTATCCACTAAATACACCTGAAACACTCATATCGTTTGTTTCCCAAAGGCCATCAAGCGTTCCAAAAAGTCCAGATCCCATACTATACGTCCCAGAGATATTCCCTAAGACATTGTACCCAGTTTCATTTTTCTCAGCAAACACACCACTAAATGTGCCATTACCCCGTGAGAGAGTCCGTGGCTGCAACCTAAAGTTTTTAACACCAACTGATGGGGCTGCAGTCATCATCGGCATGCAAGCTACTAGCGCACATATACCTAATACAATCAATACTTTTTTCATTTGTTTGACCTCCTTTATTATAAACTTCGATATAAATATACATAACAACTATTTAATTGTTTGTCTGTTAACACTTCATCTCGAAATGATAATACACCATCATACAAATTCAACCATGTTTATCATAAATAATTTTATGTAATTATCATAACCTTAACACAAAAATAATATAAATAATATAATAGAGATAATACTTCAAATAACTCTAAAAATACTACTGTTTCTTATTTGTTTTGGTTTTACTAGTTCTCTAATGATTAATAAAAAAGTTCAAATCTAAAAAATCTAAATAAAGAAACTATCATTATCATAAAAAAAAAACAAATACACATGTCTCTATGTTTATCATATTAAAAGTACCATAACCAACCCACGGTAGATTCAATGCTACGAACATTGGGATGATCAATATTCAAATATATCTTCTCAATACCTTCATAAATACAATTGAATGTTATATTGACAATCAGCTCATAAAAACCATAAAAAAAGACATATAAAACTGTACATGTAATAAACAAATAGTCGTTCTACCAATTCATAGTTTGAAAGTCGTTGTTTGTGCTAGTGACACGTATCTAGGAAGTGCAGAAAGTAAGCTTTTGAATATCCCTCTTTTTTCATGGTTAAAAAAAAAAAATAAGAATAGTAATAATTTTTATGATTGCACATTAAGAACAGTTGTTGTAGAAGATTTCTTTCCTGTTGTATCTTATGAAATAGGATGACGGAACTTGGGATTGATTTGGGAAAAAAGTTTTTATAGAGAACACCCGTTAAATATCTATGGAAATAAAGACTATGAATGAAGTAAGATATTTCAGTAAATCGAGGCTGAGATGTCACAATGAATTTCGTATGATGATTTTTTTTATTGTTTTTCTACTGCTTGGCGCATATGGGATTCCGCTGTCAGCATCTGATAGTATCGATCATTCTCTTCAATCTCCGCTGATGTTTTCCGAAGGTCAGTTTTTATATTCACCGATGTGGACCACCACTACCTATCTACGAGAAAGCGATGGATCGATTAATATAAGCTGGCCGAGTAGCTATTTCCCTGGTGTTGCGGTTTGGTGGCTTGGTAACGGGGTGATTCTACGGACAATACGAGTTGGTTCTGGTCCCGGCCCTGCTGGTGGGGCAGGGGGTGGTGTTCAGATAGTAGAGCAGGATGGGACCATCACCTGGGACTTCCGGTACAATACCGATGGGCATATGAGTCATCATGATGTGAAATCACTTCCGAATGGCAATGTACTATTGATTGCTTGGGAGGTAAAGTCACGTAATGAAGCAATCGCAGCAGGACGGAACCCTAATTATGTTTCCTTTTCAGGATTGTATCCTGACCATATCATAGAAGCACAACCGACAGGCCCGACCAGTGGGACGATTGTTTGGGAGTGGCATGCCTGGGATCATCTCATCCAGAATTATGACCCAACCAAGGAAAACTACGGGGTCGTCGAAGACCACCCGGAGCTCATTGATGTAAATTATGTGACGTCAACCAATATAGATTGGCTGCATACAAATTCTATTGATTATAACGAGGAGTTTGACCAACTCCTTATTAGTGCCCATAATTTTAATGAAATCTGGGTCATTGACCATAGCACAACAACCGCAGAAGCAGCAGGTCACACCGGTGGGAACAGTGGGAAAGGTGGAGATCTCCTCTATCGCTGGGGAAATCCCGCGGCATTTAAACGAGGGACTAGTAGTGATAAAAAACTGTTTTTTCAACATGATGCAACTTGGATTAAACCAGGATATCCCGGTGAAGGAAATATCCTAGTTTTTAACAACGGGGGAACCCGTCATTATTCAACTGTTGATGAAATCACTCCACCGGTAAACGAATATGGGCAATACTATCTTGCGTCAGGATCAGCATATGGACCTTCAGATCTTACATGGACGTATAGTCCTCAGCCAAGTTTTTTCGCAAGTCATATTTCAGGCGCTCAGCGACTTCCTGATGGCAATACACTGATCTGCAATGGGGAAACAGGCAAGGTTTTTGAGGTCACTCCTCAGGGAACAACCGTGTGGCAATATAACACCGGTGGTCAAGTGTTCAAGGTCGTGTACATCCCCTTTGAAGAGCAACAACCGCCAGAACCAAATACACCAGATTTAGAAGCTTCAGGGAGTCTGACATGGACCAATGTTGAACCAGGTGCGACCGTGGTAGGGAGTTTTCAGGTGCGAAACATCGGGGATAGTGGATCCTTGCTAAATTGGACGATCAATACCTCATCAATCACCTGGGGCACCTGGTCCTTTAATCCAGAATCATGGGATCATCTCACCCCAGAGGAGGGACTGATGACTGTACAGGTGGTGGTGATAGCCCCCGACCAGGGAAACACACTCTTTGAGACGTTCCTACGTGTTGAGAACAAGAACAACTCTGATGATTTTGAATTAATCCCGGTTTCCCTTAAAACACCGGTCAGCTGCATCCCCTGGTGGACAATGCTTTATCAAATTCTGTTGCGGTTTTTTCAAAAACAGCTGTTCACAGAAACACTTTGGAGTATGTTTTTCTGAAAATCTATTATATCAGGTGAATCAAGACATCAAGGAATTACCCACTGTATTTCTGTTTTAAAAAAAACGAGCTTGTAAGACTCCATGGCTATATTTGGAAAGGAATTGGGAAAAATGTTTATTAAGAATATGTAAATATTTGGTGGAACATGTCGACGTTGGAATGGAGGTAGAAGTATTTCGCTTTCAGAGTGTTGTCGTCGAAACCGGTACGTATTTGAGTCATCAAATACAGAGGTCAATACTGTTGTAAAAGGTCTACGTCTTGAGAATGTAAGAAATTTCCGGGATTTTAAGGTTTTTTATCAGGTCCCGTTTCAGCTCTACAGGAATAATCCATATTGGGTTGCTCCTTTCTGGTATGAGATGAACGGCTTTTTTAAAAAAAACAACATGTTTTGGTCACATGCGCAAGTACAATTATTCATCTTGTGGGACCAAGATAAGGCTGTGGGGAGAATTGCTGCGATTATTGATCATGCATACTGTAAGAAGATGGGAAAACAGATTGGTTTTTTTGGTTTTTTTGAATGTATCGATGATTATAAGACTGCTTGTATCCTATATCAAGCTGCACAAGACTGGCTTATTTCTAAAGAGATGCATGTCATGCAAGGTCCTATCGATGGTCGTGTTGACATGGGATGTGGTTTTTTATATGATGGGTTTAACTCTCGACCGATGATTCTTTCTAGGTATTCACCAGCATACTACGTATCTTTTGCAGAGCGGTTTGGTTTAAGGAAATCCAGAGATCTTTTATCGTATTATATCGATCTTACCAAACCACTACCCAAAGAGTTGGAAGAAAGAGCACAACAGTGTGCTGCTTCAGGGATAACTGTTCGCAAGTTTAACCGGTTGCAAAGCAACAGAGAGCTTTCTTGGTGGGTTGATCTGTTTTTGCAGACCTTTGCTGATCATTGGGGGTTTATCCCTGTTTCTGCTGAGGAGGTACGGACTCGTTTCGGTGTGAAACAGATCCGCTGGTTTGTTGACTCATCGTTATTTTTAATTGCTGAATGGAATGGAGAACCGGTTGCGTACCTCTGGGCAATGCCTGATTATAACCATGTGTTCCATAAGATGCATGGGCGTTTAGAGCCACTGCAGTTAGTTAGGTTTTTTGTGACTCAAAGAACAATTACGTATGGTAAATTACATATAATCGGGATAAAAAAGGGGATACGGAAGAAAAATATTGGGTCGTTGCTGAATTATAAGGTATTAATTGAAATGAAGAACCGAGGATATGTGGGCGCTGAGATAGGATGGAGCGATGAGCAGAACACTTCTGTTCATACGATAATTGCTCGGACTGGTGCACGATTGTATAAGAAACACCGGGTATTCGAGAAAGACCTCGGCGAGTGTATCATGCAGGAGGTGGGAAAGAGGAGTGAAGACAGTGGGTAAAAAACCTAAGAAGAAACAAAAGCAACCTATCCAGCATCCCTTATTCGGGGTCTCGATACGACAGTGGATTGCACTGGTAAGAAAAAATAAGGGAATCGACCAGCGGTTTTTACATCGGGCATTGTTTATCACCATAACTTCGCTTTGTACTGCCCCGGTGCGAGTGTTTTTTAAAATGAAATATGATGCGAAAATCGACAGTCAGAGACTTAAGCATCCGCCTGTTTTCATAATCGGTCATTGGCGCAGTGGAACGACGTATCTGCATGAACTGTTAAGCACAGACCCGCAGTTCTGCACCACCTCATTGTGGGATACTCTATTGCCAGAGGGGGGGTTATTGCTGGAGCCAATCAAAGGGTTTTTATCTCGGTTTCTGCCTGCTGAACGACCTATGGATGCCATACGAGTAGCCATCGATGGACCCTATGAGGATGAAGCTGCTCTTGCGGTGCTAACACCCTGGTCATTTTTTCATTGTCTGTATTTCCCGCGGAAAGCACAGGAGCAGTATGCCACATCTATTCATTTCCAAGGACTGTCATCTGAGCAAAAAAACCAGTGGAAAGAGACGTACCTGAAGCTCATTAAGACGGTCGTGTTTGCAAACAAAGGTAAACAGTTTCTTTCAAAAAACCCTGCCAACACCGCACGGATCATTACTTTGCTTGAGATGTTCCCTGAGGGAAGGTTTATCCATATCTACCGAAGCCCATATCTGGTGTATCTGTCAACACAAAAAATGCGGTTGCGGGTGCTTGATAAACTCGCGTTACAGGAGACCTCTAAGGAAGTAATCGAAACACAGGTAATACAGAACTACATCCAGTTGATGCATGGTTTTTTTGAGCAGCAGTCGCTTATCGCAAATGACCGGTTTGTTGAGCTACGTTATGAGGATCTTATTAAAGATCCCATTGGGCAGGTCCAACGTATTTATAAGATGCTAAAGCTGCCAGGCTTGGAGAATGCATTGCCGAAAATGAAGAAGTATCTTCAGCGACAGAAAGATTACAAAACTAATGTCTATACGATTGATGAGAAGACCATCGAGCATGTGAACCGAAACTGGAAGTTTACGGTAGACCGCTGGAGCTATCCTCCACCGAAGTGATGTCTATGACTACAATCCCGCAGATGAACCTTGATAGTAAGAAACAGAATCCTAGACAAAGAATTATTCGGGTTGCAATCCTTGCAGAGGAGCCCATAGGATGGGGCTCTGGAAAGCATTTCTTCCCAGTGATCCTGCAGGGATATACCTGGACAACGGATGATACCACATATACCATCGAGACACGCTATCTTTTTGATAGGGACATACTAAAAGACTATTTAAGAAGTCAAAAATTTGATGTTTTACTTGTCCCTGGTGGTGGTGTAGGTGATGGTCATGCAATAATGAAAGGATTTCATTTCTCAAGAAAGGTAAGACGATGGAAGAGAAACATCAAAACATTCATACAGGATGGTGGTGGGTACGTCGGGATCTGCGGGGGAGCTGCACTTGCTACCCCGTTGCAGACCGCAGAGAAAAAACCCAAAACGTTTCTTGAGAAGCATTACCATAAAAGCGCTGTGGGAATCACCTGTGTCTCGTCGTATTACAAATCCCTTGCGTTTCCTCTTTTGTATCCGTTTCAGAGGAACCATCCAGAGAAAGTCGGTGCAATTGCATATGTGTTTTCGTTTGCACCCGGGAAGACCGTTGATGGTGTTTGGATTCATTCTGGGGGAGCACCCATCGATATTCAACTCTGCAGAAATCATCCAATCTTTTCGGATGCACCGCAAGACACCCTGCGGATCCGCTGGTGGGGTGGACCTGCCCTATTAGTTCCTGAGAAACCAGACCGTAAGGCCTGTGTCCTTGCGAGGTATCCCAAACAGGATCTTTCTGAGAACCCAAACCTTCGGATTCATGCATGGAGGTATGTCGGAGGGATACGTGGATTGTTTGCTGGGTTTTTCAAAGCTGCTGGTTACATAAAAAAAGAACAAAAATCATTGAGAAATATTTTTTTATACACGTTTTATTTAGCGGGGGATTGGAAGGGCACTGAGAAGCTCATACAGTTGGATTATGCTGATAAACCCTGTATAACCACAGAGGTGTACCCTAATGAGAACAAGGCAAGGATCGTGTTGTGTACACCACATCCAGAGTATCTAGTATGGTGGCAGGGTCGTATTATAGAAACGAAGAATAATGACTTTCATTGTCTTGGCAAAGGCTTGTATCAATGGAAGGATATCGCTCCGTTAAGCACGAATGCCTCCTCTGAGCTGATGTATACCTGGTGGGTG
>LSSI01000030.1 GCA_001595945.1 Thermoplasmatales archaeon SM1-50 | reverse complement strand
GTTTATATCTTTATTAGGCTCCTAAATTCAATAGTAACTTATGCTAAATTTTTTCTGGCATAAAGTTCTGTAAAGCGATGGTGAATGGACCGAATTTTAATGCATAAAAACTTTCTTCCCAGCCAGGAATGTTCTCTGGCGTTGCTACAATATGAATATGAATGAGTTTACATCCAAAGAAATACTTACTTGCTATTGATGCTATAGAACCAGATTCAACATTCTCAATAGTACCATTTGCTACTATTCTTTCACGTAGTTTTAGCGGTCCTAAAAAAACATCTATCGACCAATTCACATAGGTGGCATTGTAGCCTCCAGGATTATTAATTTTCGCATTAATACCCGGGAAAGAGATTAAATTGAGTTCTATCGTGATATTTGGTGGTGGCGCTAAAAAGACCCATATTGTTGTATTATCAAAAGCAACGCGATCTCCATATGTTACTTGGAGAGTAACATTGTAGACCATATCCGGTATTTCGTAGAAATTCCAGGTATCAACAGGCACTAGTGAAGTTTTATTGTTTCCGAAATCCCATAACCATTGACATAAATATGGGTTGTATCCTTCGGTCACATTCCCGTGCAGTCTGGCACCATTCGGTATGTAATCGAATTGTCGATAATAATACCAGGAATATGGTCCACCAGCATCACAAGTGAAGTTACCGGGAACATTAGTGATGACAAGGATATCGTCGATGGCAAAAAATTGGGCTATTGCATGTTGTGTTGTATTACTAAAGAACTGAAACCCTATTGTCACATTGCTTTCATCGCGATACTCTGATATGTCAATAGGCATACCTATTTCAGTCCATTTGTATTGAGGAAATCCACTTTGGTCCTTTGCTGTCCATATTTTTGTCCAATTTATTCCGCCATTGGTGGAAATACTCACATTGAAATGAATCACTGAATTTTGGACAACATAGATGTCCGTGTACCACCAGAACCGTAAAAAGTATTTATTTGATCCAGTTGAATATTCACTAAAATTTAAGTTTGGAGTAATAAGCCATTCATCTTGTAATCCAAAGCAACTTAATCCGCGGTAGACCGAAGCACTGTTCGGTACGCTATGTCGTCTTGCTGTATCTATCTTCCAGGTCCCATTTGGATTTGTGACACTACGTACCCAACCTGAAGGAGGCATAGATCCAGCTGAGAAATTTTCAGACAAAATACTAACATTACCCTTCGGTTCAAGTGATAGTGATTTTGATATTTGAATGGTCTGCAAGGCTGTATTTGAAGGAGTATTGGCTACCGCAGAGTAACTACAGCAGATAAGAACGGATGCACATACCAGCATAATTAGATTTTTTTTCTTTCGAATTTCTTTCATAAGGATTTGCCCTCCCTTTAATAAATTCCTATTTAAATCAATATGTCGTTACTCTATTTAAATTATTTCCTGTCGATTTTTTTGTAACTTTTGTTACAAAATTTTTATAAAAATTCTCATAATCAAGGAAAATATGGTAGAGAAAAAAACAGTAACAGTTGTCAAGTTAAAAAACAAACCATATAAAAATGAATAGTCTATTCCTAGATGCAAATGAACGGTGAGAATAAATCAAAGAAAAAAATGCTACTACCTATTTTTATCATGGGATGTTTCTTTGTTGTGATTAATGCATTTGGTCTTTTAATAAAAAATCTGTTTCAACCAACCTTTGAAGATACAAGCAACCCGATGAATATTCTTTATATTTTCGTGATTATCATCGTTATGACCATTGTAATTTTGATAATCGCAAAATACTGGAAAAAACAGGTGATTCAGGTAATCATCTTATTTGCGATTGGGTACACCGCGTTTTTTATTTTTGTTCCTTTATTTTCTTTAGTACTTACCGATGTTTTTTCAATTGTTTTCGGGATCGTTAGCGCTATTGCTTTGGTTACGGTTCTATATAAATATCCTGAATGGTATGTTATCGATCTTTGCGGGGTGATCGTTGGGGCAGGGGCGATCGCCATCTTTGGTGTTTCCTTAAGTATCTTCTTGGTCATCATCCTGCTTCTTGGACTTGCGGTCTATGATGCTATCTCTGTGTATAAAACGAAACATATGATCGATCTTGCTGATGCAGTCATGGACCTTAAATTACCGGTTTTACTGATAGTCCCAAAGATACGAAAATATTCGCTAATTAATGAAACTAAAAGTTTAAAGGAGAAACTGAACGAGGATGAGGAGCGGGACGCGTTCTTCATGGGTCTTGGAGACATTGTTATGCCAGGCATCCTTGTGGTTGCAGCATATCATACCATACCAGATGGATTACCTATTGCTGTCTCGGTGTTAGCTGGAACCCTTATCGGTTTTTTCTTGCTTATGACCTTTGTGATTAAGGGAAAACCCCAGGCAGGACTTCCTTTGCTCTGCAGTGGTGCTATCCTTGGGTATGTAATTGCTAGTTATGTCTTTTATGGGACGCTTGTTGGACTAGGTCTTTAGTAGTCGATCTGAAAATGATTCTTCTCACACCAGATTTTTCTATCTAAATGGTTCAGTGGTCTATTACATACGGGGCAGGTGACCTTTTCAAGAAAATGCTCAAGCCACATGTTTCGCACCTGCAGGACATCTTCCTTTTCTATCCGCTGTAGTATTTTGTTCATTTCTGGGGTTTTTACCAGCTGTTTTAACTGCGAAAAATTAATGGAATCTGTTTTTTTGATCTGCATATAATCCAAAGGACCAGGCATGGCTGTGTGTGCTGTCCTCTCTGATCGTTTCCCAAGAAGTATCGCAGCAAATATAACACCACTAGCAAGACCTCCAAGGTGTGCGAAATGAGCAGTGCCGTCTGATACGGAGAACCATACGATAACAGTCTCAAGGATTGCAAATAGGATTGCTGCGTAGATAACTTTGATACGCATGATAAACATGATGCCAATGGGAACCGGCATGACGACCTCGTCTCTTGGATAAGCGTAGGCAAATGCCCCAAGGATCCCAAAAATCGCCCCCGATGCACCCACAAGGGGAATTGTAGAACCGATATTAAGCATAGAATGCGTCAGGGCACCACAGACCCCTGTGATAAGATAGATTACTATGAATTTCTTAGGTCCTATGCGTTGTTCAAAGGCAACACCCATGAAGAAAAACACAAACATGTTCCCAAGGATATGTAAAAAGTCGCTATGGACGAACATAGAGGTAAATAACGTATATGTATTTGGGAAATATTCCAAGGAAAGATAGATTGGTCGAAACCCAAGTTCATTGATGATCTGGATCCGAAAAAGAAGGCTAATGAGAAACACGAAAAAATTGCCTATGATGATTGCGTAGGTCAAGGTTATTTTCTTTAGGTATGCCACGACCAGTGTCCCAATCATGATTGCAAGAGCAACAAAGGAAATAAAGGATGGCTCGAGAAACACTATCTCCATTTTCTTTTTCTCCAATCTTGTATGATTAATACAAGGGTGATGCAAGTCACTACGGGAATAAGCACGAGGTATTTATAATCTGCCCACGAGAAATCATCATTGCGTTTTTGTTATACGTCATAAGACCAATTATGAAAAAATACATTCGCGTAGTAGGTTACCATCTCCTCGTTTTACTTCTAATACCTCTAAAGTGGCTGTTAATAATATTTTCATAAAGGCGGACCATGATGCAGAGGTGTACAATACTTCAGCCCACCCTGAGAATGAAGTCTTAAAAAAGAAAATACCTCCAATACGTAGCCCTACGCTTACGACTTGCCATCTACAGTTGCATAGTTTCGAAACTAAACAGGAGAAAAGTTTCGAAACTCTTTGATTCTTATACCCACGTGGGTGCAAGGCTGAGCGGCATGCACCAAAACAAAGAAGTTGCATCCCATACAAACCTTCGCTGTTTTTTTGACTGAGCCGATAAATTTAAATTCAGCTCGCCTGCTTATAGAGTACACAGGGGAGATGACTATGAAATATGACAAAGAAGAAAAAACAAAAAAAATCTTTGAACTGTATGAAAAGGGTTTAAAACCAAAAGAAATCGCAGCTGTAATGCACATAACCGAACAATACGTAAGAAGAATCTTGAACCGAGGATACCCAATACCAACGATAAAAAATAGTAATCTTAACGCCTCCACCCCCGTTCTATCTCCATATGAACCACAAATAAATCCCCCTCATCCAACCAGGGTGTCTGGTTATATACATTATCCTATCCAACCAAGTCCAGATGCAAGTCTTTTACGAAAAAATCAACAGCTAGAAAAGGCACTCACTGAACTAGAGAAAAAAGTAGTTAAGTTAGAAGCTGAACGAGATAAATATAAAAAAGATTTTGAGAACCTGAGTCACGCATTCTCTCAAAAAAACAATGAAAATGAGATATTAAAACAGAAAAACGAAACATTTGAACATAGGCTTACCGAAAAAGATCAGCAAAATAAAAAAATCGAGAAGAGTCATTATGAAAGATATAGTATACTTAAAGAGTGCTTTGAAAAACTCCTAGTTGTATGTGAAACTCAATACAAAGAGCTAAAAATGACGAAGGAAGAAAATTACAATTTTAAATTAAGGGAATTACAAAGAAAAAAGGAAGAAGACATTTCAAAAATAATAAACGTAAAGCAAATTCCTAAACCATCTCCAGAAAATACTAATAATCAGCTTCTAAAACCAATGATTAAAGAAATCGAGTCTACGGAAGAAAATAACATCCTTATTCTCTACGTGAAAATTGGACTTGCAGCACTTGTTTTCCTATGTTCTTTTTATAAAGGATATGTAGAGAATAAAGATGAAATGTACCGATCTCTCTCCAAAACGTAGCATCCAGTAAAATCCTCAACATTAATCAAACTAATCAGAAGAAAGATATTATTCAACCCAATACGCAAATCCTAGACAGTGAGGCACCCCTAGAGATAAATGCATCTGAAGTTCCCTGTTCAGAACCCTCCATTAATAATTCTCGAGAATACACAAGTTCAGGATACATTGTATTCCCAACACAACAAAGTAGTATAATTCAAGCAGTTATTTACAACAAGGAAATTCAGGTGAAATAAATTCTTATGACACCTTCTGTTTAAGAGCAGTTATTATGAATCAACCAACATATACTTCCATAACATATACTCCCATCCTACTCACTCCACTAGACCCCTCATACTAATCCTTGGTATTTGCAAATTCTGCATAAGCTGAGAGCGTTAGCAAGAAATAAATTTGTAAACTACCAAAAAGGATTGTTCGACCATCAAGGGGGATCAGGTGTAATAGACATAAGAAACTCATGACATAGACGCAGATCTACTCCTTAACCGAAGTTAAGGTGGCACTGCAGTTCAGGTGAAACATTCGAAAGGAAACATTAGAATCGACGCCATTCAACAAGTTCATGCGGCAAGAGGCTATTACCATATCTCTTGGGTTTTATTCATCTGCACAACCAAGTTAACCCTATCTGCCTTAGAGCTCGCACAGGAAATTTGGGTGGAATGTCGGAATAGAGAACGCCTGTTTTAGAAGATTTATAAAGTCAGACATTTCTCCATACTACACTAGGATAACTTCGATTATTGTTGATTTTTTCTTTTCATTTGAAGAAAAAACTGGTTCATATACTCTGTCGTCTTTATTTTTTTTTGTTATCAAATATTCAATAAATGAAATAACCTCAAAACAATTTTCAACCTGATAATTCACAGGAAGACGTAATACTATAGCACAGATTTATTCAGAGGGCGGGGAGGGATTTGAACCCTCGTAGGCGGATCTGCAGTCCGCCACATCGCCACTTTGTTACCCGCCCGTAAGTTTTGTTATCTGGTGCTTAGTGGGTAATGCACCCTAAGGATATCCTGGGAATTCACTTGATAGTTTTAATTGTTTTGGTTCAGTTATCTTAAAAGAGATATGCAGCTCATTTATCCTATATCGTTAATATTTATAATATCCAAGTTATTACCTCTCTCATGAAGAAAATCATGAAAAAGATGGTAATATTGATTTTATGCCTAATATTAACGATAAATATTTTTTCTGTAAGTGCTGTGAAAAACGCTGATAAACATGGTACATTAAGTTCAGGATGGCTTGAGATTCGTGATGGAATAAAAATCCTCCATGTCAGTGGTTCAAACTATGAAATGGGTTATCAGCACGGCTCAATTCTCAAAGAAGAAGTTCAGCAGGACATTCGTGCTTTTTTGAATTATTCACATGAATCCAAGGAATATTTACTTAGTATCTGGAATTTGATGAAAGATTACGTTTCGCAGGAATATATCGATGAGATGCATGGGATGGCTGATGGTGCAGAGATATCCTTTGATGATCTAGCTGCTGCAAATATTGAGATTATTATAGGTCATATCGTT
>LSSI01000029.1 GCA_001595945.1 Thermoplasmatales archaeon SM1-50 | reverse complement strand
TATCGTTGCCTGTTTTGGTATTTCTGCCTGGGGGAATGCTACTGTTGACGGTAAGCTGTATCAAACGCGTAGCTTTGATCAACCGCTTGATATTTCTGATCCTGTAACAGGTACTCTTGTTCATGATAACGCTGTCCTCGTTATTCGTAATCCAGAAAATGGTTATGCATCAATAGCTCCCTCGTTTGCTGGTTCAATGCATGGTGGGGGAGGATTTAACTCACAAGGAATTGCAGTTGGACAGCAGGCATTATGGAGTAAGGATTACTCGTTCCATGGTGCACCAGGGCAGATTAGGGTCCAAGAGGTTCTTGATCATGCAGCAACAGCGCAGGAAGCGATAGACATTTTGACAACAAACAAGGATGTTGCTTGGAATTTCATTGTGTCAGACAGTAAAATACCTGCAGGATATGCTGTTGAGGTCACTGGAAATTATTCGTATGTTGGTACTTTTAACAATCCAACAGAATCACTTACACCATTTTGGAGTATCAACGATGTTGTCAGAAGAACTAACTTTTTTATAGATCCAACTTTAGCAAGCACTCAAAGAGAAAAATATAATCCAAGCGGACTCCTTAGTTTTTTAAAATTAGTGAAACGAACGGATGTGTTTTTCGCGGTTTGGAGAAGTTACAAGGTAGTCAGTGAAGGAATTGAGAGAAATTATGGGAAAATGGATTTGAACAGCACAATGAAGATGATGCGTGCCTGTTACAGTGGCAAAACAGATTTTCTTCTGCACTTAATTGTGATACTTGCAGAAGGAACAAGTTTCAACAGGGCTTGGAACATGTGGGTTGGTGAGCCTGAAACAGGTGATTTTGTCGTGTGCTTTGCAAAAGGAAAAAGCATTGCTTTTGGTAATCCTGTTTACTACTTTAATTTCTATAACCTTCTCAATGAGACTCCTCCATAGAAGTGATAAATCGAATAAAGAAAAAATGAATAAACTTTTTTTCTGCGATTTTATATCACAAATGTAGTATGAAAAAACTTTGTTACCCGCCCGTTTGGTTGATTACGTGGTGGTTTGGTGGATATGCGTCCTAAAGATATTAGGTTAATTTAGTATTTGGTTTTAACTGTTTTGGTTCAATATCTACATCTAATAATCGACCTAATTTACGGCCATACATATTATTATCTTTTAAAAAAATTATTATTAGTAGATTGTGAGTATCTTTACAAATGGTCCTATGATGAAGAAACGTGCCGTTGTTAAGAAACCACTTATATCAATATTTGCTGTCCCAAAACCGATACCAAGCAAATTTACCGTTGCTTCAGCTCTAGCACCTTCCGGTATTGATTGATAAATACCTGCGATCCGATTTGGAATGAGTAGACCTTTCAATGCAATATGATACTTAAAATTTTTCAACTCTTTATCAACAGGGTTCATAAAACCTATTTTTAGTCCAAATCCTCCAGCTATATCTACGGACAACGGATCCTCTTCGATTCCAACAAGGGTGATGTGAGATGTTTCCTGCCCACTGCCGTCCGTGACCGTTAAAGTCACTGGGTAGACTCCTTGTTCAGTGTATACATGAGATACCATTGGTCCACTAGCAGTTGTGTTATCACCAAAATTCCAGAAATAAGAAGAAATCGCACCTTCCGGATCAATACTTTTACTACCATCAAAATTGACTTCTTCCCCTATTTTTCCATAATAAAATCCCCCGGCATTCGCAACCGGTGGCCAATCATAACTTTCAGGGTCATAATCCACCCAAGCGATAAAACCACCAAGGTTCATACAATCATATTCGATATTAAAAAAGCCGTTATATCCCCAGTTTGGGCCCCACGTGTTTTTACAAATCCAGTAGCCGCCATTTCTTATTGAAGGATCATCCTTCCAACCAACAATCGTAGTACCATGATTGACGTAATTTGGGCATTGTTCGTTGCGATCTGGGTAATACTGTGAAGGATCCTTTGCGTAAGTCCCCCATCTTATGAATCGTCCTGAAGCCCAGAAATATGCCATTAAAGGTCCTTTTTGAATCAAGAGAGATTTTATGATGTCTTTTAAGCCAGGATCGTTTAGATTCGTCCAATTTTCCCAATAATCAGAGATAGGTATGAGGAAATCCTCCCAATTCTGCGGTTTATCAGAACATGGTGGGATGTAATCAAAATTTGATTGATATGAAAAACTATCCTCAGTGAGAGTACCATTCTTATAGTTACCTTGCTCAGAGGTATTCATAATATAATAATACACACAATGGTCGATAGTTCCCCCGTTACAGCTCCCTGCGGCAGGTAAACAGGAAAGTACATACTGTTCAGAAAGATCAGGATCTAAATCTGCACATCCCTCACGGATATTAATAACACCTTCCAATGCACCCATAGCTCCAAATAACCAACAACTACCACAATTTCCTTGATTTTTTGCATAAGTCATCCAATCCTTTCCATCGGTAGAAAGCCAGGAAAACTCACTCGGTGTAGCCACACGTTCGACTGGTATTTCGTTTTTCGTTTCTCCCATATCTTTCAGAGGGATCGGATTTTCCATCACCAGGTAGTTCTTCGTAGAAAATAGACCAAAGCTATAGAGATGCTTAATCAGACTGGAATAATTATCTGATTTCAGAGTTGTAGCTTTTATTAGATTGTGATTTAAACCTTCATTCTGATACGCTGAGACAAATCCAACACTAATGAATACTAGCGTCATTCCATATATCACTATTTTATTAAAATTGTTTTTTTTCATATTCTCCCTCATGGTTGTTCTTTTTATATGGGTCAATTTTTTCCCAAATATAGTTAAAAAATAAAAGTAATTAAAACTAATTTTTAAATTTTTAAATAAAATAAATAGAATATACGTAGTTTTTAACGATATGTACAAATTTTATGAAATAACGTTTTTTTTCAAAAAATAAACGTTGAAGTAGAGACATTTGATACTACGAACAGTTTTTACAAGAAATATCTATCGCTTGGTAGGTTATGCGTCCTAAGAATATCCTGAGAATTCACTGGTTGGTTTTAACCGTTTTGGTCGGATATCATCCAGATGGTTAATCGCCTCTTGGAAGGTGATTTTCCCTTTAATATACTTATCAAAAACCGCCTTTTCCCGATCCTTATCTTCAAGAACAAACTTCTTTACAAAAATTCTCGCGATATCATCCTTCATCTGCCGTTGCGGTGGTCTATTGTATACCATCGTCGTCCTAAAGCTACTATGCCTCGCATGTCGTTGAATGATTGATGGATTGAATCGTTATTGAGAAGATGAGTAATGCACGATGCACGAAGCATGTTTGGGTATAACCGTTTGATAATATCAACTTTGTTCGAACTGCAATGTCCATCCTATAAAATGCCCTTTTTCAGGATTTTCAAAAGTCAATAAATTCCTCATTATACATTAGTTTGATCATTGATAAAAAATGCGAAGTTTTTTTAAGAAAATATTAAATCGTTTCAATAACAAAAAAATATCAGATTTGTTTTTAAAGAACGAGATGTTAGAATATTGATGAAAAAGAAGGAATGCAGATAGTGATAAATTTTGTTCTTATCGATGTTTCACGACTATATGAACATGAAGTATTTAATAAACGCTCGAAACTTAATGAGGTTAAGGAAGTTCATTCATTATTTGGAGAATTATGATTTAATAGCAAAAATCGAAGCGGAAGATTATGAAAGCTTCTACCAAATCATTTTATATAAGATTAGAACAATAGATGGTATAAAAGATACTAAAACATTAAGAGTAATGGGGTTCCAGTGAAACCACCGATTTAAAAAAATGACTCAACTTTGCTCTTTTAATAAGGTTCTTAGTGTATGTTACTTTCATTCTTCTTCTTGTAATTGCTATCACAGGATCTTGTAGTGGTCAGCATTGCAAATTCAGAAGAAATTCAATAAAAGAAAGAATTATGAATCAAGCTCAATACTTATATGTAAAGATTATAATATCAATTTTGATCGTTAAGAGGGTATCATGAAGGAAATAGATACTTATTTAAACTTTTCAAAGGTACAAAAAAAATCAGATGATGATTTTGGATTCATAAATAAGACTTATCATATTTTAATGCCATTTAAAGTTAGAAATATTTTAATTGTTTCAAGCCTATATGATGCTTTTATAATAGAAGAAGAAGGTCTCATTGCAGAACTTGTTATTGGTCAATATCGACACCATCTTCTCAGTTCTCCCCCTCATGTAACACGCGTTGAAACTGGGGAAGAAGCTATATCTAGAATAAAAGAACATAATTTTGATCTAGTAATTACAATGTCTAAAAATATTGGTATGAACCCATTTGATTTTGGAAAAGAAATAAAGAAATTAAACCCTGATTTACCAGTTGTTCTTTTAGCAATTGATGCTGCAGACATTGATCTTATTCAAAATAAAGAAAATGAAGAAGGAATTGATAAGATGTTTTTTTGGACTGGGGATCCAACACTCTTTCTTGGAATTATAAAATATACTGAGGATAAAATTAATACTAAATATGATACAAAGAATGGTAATGTTCGAGTAATAATAATGGTGGAAGATTCAATCCACCATTACTCAATGCTTCTACCTATAATCTATACAGAAATTGTTCAACAAACAAAACGCTCTCTTTCGGAGGACCTCAATGAAATACAAAGATTACTTAGAAGAAGGGCAAGACCTAAAATATTACTTGCTCAAACCTATGAGGAAAGCATCGAATTATATAATAAATATAAGGAATATATTTTGGGTATCATTACAGATATCAGCTTTAAACGTGAAGGAATAAAAGACTCAAACGCTGGTTACAAATTAGTTCAACATATTCGAAGTGAATCGAAATATATGCCTATTCTTATGCAATCTTTAGATCCAAAAAATAAGATAAAAGCAGAAGCAATTGGAGCACATTTTTTAGATAAAAATTCACCAACATTAATCCAAGATTTTCACTACTTTGTTTTAAATCATCTTGGATTTGGAGACTTTGTTTTTTTACTACCGAAGAAAAGATCAAAGAAAAAAAAATCTATCCTTGGAGAGGTACATAAAGAAACAATTGAGATAGCTCGTGTATCTAATATGAAAGAGTTTGAACAAAAAATTCAAAAAGTACCTCTTGAGTCTATACAATTCCATGCAAATAGGAATGATTTTTCAAACTGGCTGATGGGTCGGTGTGAATTCAAACTCGCAATGGAATTACGTGTAAAGAAAGCATCTGACTTTACAGATCTAGATGAAGTAAGAAAATATCTTGTAAATGTTTTTAATGAAAGTCGTAAGGAAAGACAACGTAGTATAATTACTGATTTTTCTCAACAAAAATTTGAATTTGACTCATCTTTTACTCGAGTTAGAGGGGATTCACTTGGGGGTAAAGGTCGAGGAATTGCCTTTATGCGATCATTACTTACCAGATATGATCTCAATAAAAAATATCCAGGAATTAAAATTACAGTCCCAAGTACAGTTGTAATTGGCACATTAGAATTTGATAAATTTATTTCTGAAAATAATTTAATGAAAATTGTTAATAGAAAAAATATCAAAGATGAAGAAATCGCAAAAGCATTCATTAGATCTACACTTCGAGATGAATTAAAAAATGATTTAATAAATATACTCAAGCATTTCAAAACTCCAATAGCGGTTCGATCATCGAGTTTACTTGAAGATTCTTATAGTCGCCCTTTCGCAGGAATATATTCTACCTATATGCTACCAAATAATCATAAAAACGATGATATTAGATTAAGTCAGCTTTGCCAAGCAATTAAACTCATATATGCGTCAGTTTTTTTCATAGAACCAAGAGTTTATATTGAATCGACATCGTCCAAAATTGAAGAAGAAAAAATGGCAATAATTATTCAAGAACTTGTTGGAAAAGAATATGGTGGAAGATTTTATCCTACTTTTTCAGGTGTTGGACAATCGTATAATTTTTATCCTATTGGTCATCAAACATCTGAAGATGGAATTGCTACTATTGCAGTTGGTTTTGGTAAAACAGTTGTTGGAGGTGGGAAATCCCTCAGATTTTGCCCAAGCTATCCAGAAAATATCACTAACTTTTCTTCACCTAAATCAATCTTTGAAAATACTCAAAAAGAATTATATGTTTTAGATACAACAAAGAAGAATTTCAAACTCACTGGGAAAGAAGATATAAATTTAAAAAAAGTGAACGTTGAAGACATTAAAAATGACGGAGATTTAGAATCCCTTGTTAGTACATTTGATAGAAATGATGAAATGATTAGAGATGAATTTTCACAAGAAGGACCCACCTTAGTTACATTTGCAGGTATTCTAAAATATCAGTCTTTTCCATTGGCATCGCTTCTCAAAGATATTCTTGAAATTGGACAGAGAGGAATTGGTTCCCCGATAGAGATTGAATTTGCTGTAAACCTTAATGAAAAAAGCATTCTTCCTCCAACATTTGCAATTCTTCAAATACGTCCTCTTGTTCCATCACATGAACAGTCTGAAATAACATGGGATAATAATATTGATAGAGAAACAGTTTTGATACATTCTGATAGAGCTTTAGGAAATGGCATTATCAAATCAATTAAAAATATTATTTACATTCCACCAAAAACTTTTGATTCAACAAAAACAATCGATATTGCTGAAGAAATAGGAAAAATAACCGAAAAGTTGAGATTAGAAAAACAACCTTATATTTTGATTGGCCCTGGAAGATGGGGAACTGAAGATAGATTTTTAGGAATTCCAGTAAAATGGAATCAAATAGCAGGTGTTAAAGTAATGGTCGAAACAGCACTAGAGAATTTTAATATTGATCCATCACAAGGGACACATTTTTTCCATAATATTACTTCCCGAGGAATTGGTTATTTAAACATACCTTACAATTCCTCAAAAAATTTTATTGATTGGAAATGGTTAGAAGATAAAAAACCAAATAGAAAATTAAGATATGTAAAACACATTGAACTTTTTTCACCCCTAAATATTAAACTTGATGGTAGACATGGTGTCGCGTTGATTATAAAATCAAATAAATCCTAAATTAGGAAATATGAAATACTGGCCCGTTCCGAATAGCTATTCTAAAAACATTCCTATTAATGGGTATCCTGGATCTTTCTGGGAAGATAGGGATGATAGACGTCACTGTGGTATAGATATTTATGCTCCTGAATGGAGTGATGTTATTGCAATCGAAAATGGGAAAGTCATTAATATTGGGCTGTTTACTTCATCACTTTGGGTACCATACTGGAATACAACCTATTACATTTTGATTAAGAATACCACAAGCTATATTTGTAAATATGCAGAACTTCGAGATGTAAATGTACATATTGATGAAAAAGTTAATTCAGGTCAATTAATCGGACACGTTGGCCAGGTGTTAAATAGTCAGAATATAACAAAAGAATCGCCATCTTACATCAAAAGACTACTAAGGAAGAAAAAACTAAGTATGTTACACTTAGAGTTACTAAAAGTGCCTGTAATAAATATAGAGGAGTATCTTGGTGGTAATTGGTACGGATCTAAAAAACCAAGCTATCTAGTAGATCCCACGTCATATTTGTCATCGATCAGAAGAAATTCCTCTCAATAAAGTAATTTGAAATGAAAAATTCTGGGAGATAGGTATATAATATTTAACCTATTTTTCCAACTAACAGTGTTTCGTTCAGATAAGAAAATAATTGGGAGATAATTCCATAGTTTTTATCCACATTCCAATTTCAACACTTTCTACATATGGCATTTCTAAAATGGTATCTCTTAACTCACATAAATGGTGAAAATTTTTAACTACACTAATGGCCATTAAATCATAAATTCCAACAATTTTTGATGCTACAATTACGCTCGGGATAGTAATAATTTTATCCAAAATTTGAGATGAATATGTAGGTTTTACCTTAATACCTAAGCGAGCAATAAAAGAATAACCAATCTTTGATGGATCTATAACTATCGTCGAACCAATTATAATTCTTTCCTTTTGAAGTTTTTCAAACCTATTACTAACAGTATCTGGAGAAATTTTTAACTTTCTTGCAATCTCTCTAAAAGATGTTCTTGCATCTACTTTTAGGCTTTCTATTATGGTATTGTCAATTTTATCAAATTTCATAAGAATCACCTAATTTAATTCGAAATTTTTTGGGCATAATAGAGGTTTATCGACAAATATACCAACTTCAGCATTTTTTACTTGTGGAAAATCTTCGATCATCTCTTTAGTAATTCCGATTTGTTCAATATCTTTTAAGAGAAATATAGCCTCTATGTTATATTTTCCAACCGCCTTTGTGGCAACGCATAAACCAGAAATTTTTTTTATCATACTTAGGACAGAATCTGAGTAACGTTCTATTACTCGTACGCCAAATATTACTAGATTTCCTAAACCCATTTTTTTAGAATCGATTACTATTGTACTACTACGAATTACCCCTTTTTCTTTTAGTGCAATAAAACGATTTTTAATCGTTTCTATTGTCACATTACAGCGATCTGCTATTTCTTTAAAAGGTGTTCTAGCATCTTTTTGGAGCATTCGTAAGATCTTAATATCTATTTCATCTATTATTTTATCGGACATATATTGATATCTTCTTCAATATTTTTTATATATTGTATAGTATTATCTCATTATATTTCTTTTTTTCTGTTCTTTTCTTACAATTTTGTCTAATTATATAATATTTCCATATATTGTCCGATTTTTCAATAGTAATTTGGATATAATAGGAATATTTATAAACTAAATCTTATTGATATATAACATATCCAAATTATAAAGTGCTTATTATGTTAAAAGGAAAAAAAGGGGCTATCTGGAGTTGGAATTTCAATTATGGAATGCCATATCCAATGCCTTGTGACAAATGCGGCGCGTTAGTTGAAATGAAAATGATTACGTCTGGTAATCCATCTAAACTTGTAAAATGTCCAGAATGTGGATATATCAAAAAGAAAAGCGATTAAGTTTGGTAAAAGTAAGATTACCAAGTAGGAAAAATGAAAAAGATTATAGTTAAATGTCCAAAATGCGGAGCAGTAAATACAATGGAAGATTTCTGTATAATTCATAACGTAATGCATGAGAGATGCAGGAATTGTGGTTATCTACAAGAAATGAGTTTAGTACGATGTCTAAAAAAGAAAGAATGGATTTTATCGGATTAAATAATAAATCTTATAATTTAAAAAATGAAAATAAGCTCAATAATAACATAGATACTATAAACTGTCAATTTTATATAATTTTAAGATTTTTTATCCAGTCAGCTTTTAGACATACATTGAATTATTAATTAAAATCTTCAAATTTTAGAGGGAGAAAATAGGACAAAAACAGAAAATATATTATATAAAAAGCTAGATACCCCTGTTGCTACGGAGCAATTTCAATGAGCTGTTTGTAATGCAAGGGGAGACAATATCTAGAGACTTTCCAGCAATAGACGCTATCATTAAAAAATACGGTGAGCGAAAGGAATTTCTAATATGTATTCTTCAGGATATACAAGCTAGATATGGTTATCTTCCAAGAGAAGACTTGGAACGAGTAGCTGAAAAATTAGGCATTCCTCTAATTCAGATTTACAGTGTTGCAACTTTTTTTAAAGCATTCAGTCTACGTCCTAAAGGAGGTCACACAATACAAGTATGTTTAGGAACCGCCTGTCATGTTAGAGGGGCAGAAAGAGTTTTAAGTAAAATTAAAAGAGATCTTGATATAGATGTTGATGAAACAACAAAAGATATGAATTTTACTTTAAAAACCGTTAATTGCCTCGGCGCATGTGCATTAGGCCCTATAGTAGAAATTGATGGAAAATATCATGGCAACATGAACACAACCAAAGTCGAATCTGTTTTAAAAAAATATTCCACTAAAATGAAGGAGTAGAGACAGTGGAAAAAATTGAAAGTCCTCTTGAACTGGAAAAACTAAGAAAATCAATTCAGAGTAAGAAGAAGAAGGAAAAAACCTTTATTTCTATTTGCGCTGGTACAGGGTGTCGCGCCTCAGGATCCGAGTCAGTAATTAATGCTTTTAAAGAAGAAATTAAATTTCTTGGTCTTCAAAATAAGGTTGGAGTAAAAGTAACAGGGTGCCATGGTTTTTGTGAAAAAGGACCTATTATCGTTATCCATCCTAAAGAAATTTTTTATCATAATGTAGAAAAAGAAGATGTTATGGAGATCGTATCTGAAACCATTATTGGCGGTAAAATAATTGATAGATTACTCTATGTGGATCCTACCACTGGGAAGAAGATCACAAAAGAGTCCGATGTTCCTTTCTATAATAAACAAAAAAGAATCATCCTAGGTAATAATGGTAAAATTGATCCAACGGATATTGAGGATTATATAGCACTTGGGGGCTATAGTGCACTCAGTAAGGTCCTGTTTAAGATAAAGCCAGAACAAATAATTGAAGAAGTTAAAAAATCAGGGCTACGTGGAAGAGGAGGAGGTGGCTTTCCAACAGGTAGAAAATGGGAATCTTGTAGAAATGCAAAAGGAAAGCTAAAATACGTTATTTGTAACGCTGATGAAGGTGATCCAGGTGCCTATATGGACCGAAGTCTTCTTGAAGGAAACCCACACAGCGTTCTCGAAGGAATGATAATCGGCGCATATGCTATTGGATCAAAAAACGGCTATGTATATGTTCGTAATGAGTACCCATTAGCAGTGAAGCATCTAGAAATAGCAGTAAACCAGGCAGAAGAATATGGTTTCCTTGGAAAAAATATCTTAGGTTCAGGTTTTAATTTCTCTATTCTGATAAGCAGAGGTGGTGGAGCATTTGTCTGCGGTGAATCAACAGCTCTCATGGCATCTCTCGAAGGTAAACCCGGTGAACCACGGGCAAAATATGTACACACTGTTGAAAAAGGACTTTGGAATAAACCTACAACTTTAAATAATGTCGAAACCTGGGCGAACATTCCCATTATAATCCACAAGGGTGCTAGTTGGTATTCAAAAATTGGAACCGAGAAAAGCAAAGGAACTAAAATCTTTTCACTTGTAGGAAAAATCAATAACACAGGCCTAGTAGAGACACCTATGGGTATGAAACTGCGTGAAATCATTTACGATATTGGCGGTGGTATACCCAATAAAAAGAAATTTAAAGCTGTTCAAACAGGAGGGCCATCTGGTGGTTGTATACCTGAAGAATTAATCGATTTACCAATTGATTTTGAAAAATTAACTGAGGCAGGTTCAATGATGGGCTCTGGTGGCATGATAGTAATGGATGAAGAAACTTGTATGGTTGATGTCGCCAAATATTTCCTCAAGTTCCTTATGGAAGAATCATGCGGGAAATGTGTACCATGCCGCGAGGGCATATTACAAATGGGTGAAATACTTGAGAATATTACAAAGGGAAATGGACAACCAGGGGATATCGAACTACTTGAAGAGATTTCAACTGTTATCAAAGATACTTCATTGTGTGCCCTTGGGGGAACTGCACCTAATCCAGTTCTAAGTACAATACGATATTTCAGAAACGAATATGATTCACATATCAAAGATAAAAAATGCCCTGCAGGTGTTTGCCAAGCTTTAATACAATATTCAATAATTCCAAAAAAATGCATAGGTTGCGGAGCATGTTTAAAACAATGTCCACAGAATGCTATAACTGGTGAAAAAAAACAACCGCATATCATTAATCCTGAAAAATGCATCAAATGTGGTGCATGCTATGATGTATGTAAATTCGATGCAATAAAACGAGTGTAGAGGAAGTAAAAATGGAAATCACACTCAATGGAATAAAAGTTCAAGTCGAAGACGACTGGACACTACTAGATGCTGCAAAATTTTATGGAGTAAAAATACCAACACTTTGTTACCACGAAGGTCTGTCTCCATATGGTGCATGTCGTCTATGCATCGTTGAAATTGGAGAAGGTGATAAATCCAAACTTGTCACTTCATGCCTTTACCCTGTTCAAGATGGAATAAAAGTGAGAACTCACTCTCAACGGGTAGTCAAAGCTAGAAAATTATTAGTAGAATTACTAATTGCTAGATGCCCTACGTCAAAAGTTTTACAAGATCTCGCCTCAGCATTAGGTATTGAGAAGATTAGATTCAAAGCAAGATATAATGACTGTATTCTCTGTGGTCTCTGTGTAAGAATGTGCGAGGAACAGATGGATGCAAAAGCAATAGGATTTGTTAGTCGAGGAGTAAAAAAAAGAATAACCACTCCATTTGATATAAAATCAGAAAAATGCAGAACATGCGGAGCCTGTATCTATATCTGTCCGGCATGTCTACTAAGATGCCAAGGACCAGAACCGCCTAGTGTTCTTTGTAGTGGTTGTCTAAATTTTTCACCACCGTGTGTAGATCAATACAAGGACGTTATGTGTTACTTGGATCCTTGTGTAGCATGTCTAAAAGATAAAGGAGAAAATATGAAAAAAGGAGGCAAAAAATAAATGTCGTTAACAAGAATAAATAGATCCGCTGCAACATTATCAAAAAATAGAACAGATGAATCGATAACCCCGCTAAGTGGAATGTGTGTCACATGTGTCGATGGATGCATAGGTATGTGTGAAATCGGTAAATCTGCATACCGTGGACCAGAAGCAATATACCCCCAACCATTTGGAATTATTACAGCTGCATCTGAGAAGATCTATCCTGTGGATCTCTCTCATTTTAATATAATGGGAACAGCGGTTGGTGCAAAAGGAATAGCTGAAGATAGTGATAAAGCTATATTTCCAAACGTTAACTTGGAAAGACGAATAGGACGTGATAAAAAAATCAAACTAAGAGTACCATGGATCATCCCTGGTCTTGGTTCAACAAATGTTGCAAAGAACAACTGGGATGGTCTAGCGATAGGCGCAGCGATATCTGGTTTTCCACTGACAATAGGTGAAAATGTTACTGCGATGGATCCAGATTCAAAACTAGTAAATAATAAAGTAAAAAGTGCACCAGACCTTGAATGGAGAATAAAACTTTACAAACAATGGCAACAAGAGGGATACGGTGACATCATAGTACAGGCAAATGTTGAAGACACACGATTAGGTGTTCAAGAATACGCAATATCAGAACTAGGAGTTGAAACAGTTGAACTGAAATGGGGTCAAGGAGCAAAAGACATAGGTGGTGAGGTTAAAATAAAGAATTTAGCTAAAGCCCAACTTCTTAAAAAGAGAGGATACATTGTATTACCGGATCCATTAGATCCCGCCGTGATCGAGGCATATAAAAAAGGTAGTTTCAGAGAATTTGAAAGACATTCTAGAGTGGGAATGGTCAGCGAAATAGACTTCCTAAAACGTGTAAAAGAACTGAGGGATTATGGTGCAAAACATGTATTCTTAAAAACTGGGGCGTATCGACCTGCGGATCTTGCCCGTGCTGTAAAATACAGTTCTAAAGCAGAAATTGACTTGTTAACAGTCGATGCAGCTGGTGGTGGAACAGGCATGAGCCCATGGAGAATGATGAACGAGTGGGGTATCCCACAGATTGAGATATATTCTTTACTTTACCAATATGTAGATAAACTAGCGAAAAAGAAAGAATTTGTACCGGACATTGCTATAGCAGGTGGATTCACACTAGAAGATCAAATATTTAAAGGGCTAGCAATTGGCGCTCCTTATTTCAAAATAATTGGGATGGCAAGAGCACCATTAGCAGCAGCCATGGTAGGAAAAACTATTGGGAAAAAGGTAGATGAAGGGCAAGTACCAGTTTACGTAGGTAGATTCGGTGACACCCCTGAAGAAATATTTATTACTGTTCCAGAACTTAAACGAAAATTCGGTAAAAAATTCGATCAAATACCACCAGGTGCGATGGGTGTATATACATACTCTGAGAGATTGGCACAAGGACTACGTCAACTAATGTGTGGTGCTCGGAAATTTTCACTTGACTATATAACAAGAGATGACATTGCAGCTATTACGAAAGAAGCTGCTGAAATCAGTGGAATACCGTATGTAATGAATGCAGATCAAAAAGAAGTAAAACAAATATTAGGTTAAATATCTGATATTAACGCCGTAGTTATAAGAAAAAACAGAAAGGTGAGAAATATGCATAATGAAATACTTACAAAAACGCTTCTATCACCAAACTGTCGTTACTGTATTTAAACATTTTATCCCATATAAACAGGTGTCAAAAAAGCAAGCAATTGTCTACTTGCAGCAACGGGTTGCCTTATTAATTTTTTTTTGTTTTAAGGCTGACTATTTAATTACTTTACATTATTAAAATTTTTCACGTATACACTTTTTTTTAATCTTTTTTTTTTAATCATTCTATTAATACAACCTCTGCCTTCATCTGTTGTTGTGTTGGTCGATAATAAATAATCACTTATTTTCAATTACAAATAACCTGCAAGAAAATTAATAACCAGTATTTTATAACAAACATAGGGAGACTCAAAAGACATATTGCAAAAGTTGCGGACAATCTTTTACTGGATCGAAAATTTTTGGAACTAAATTGAACCGATGCCCATTTTACCATTCCGAAAGAATTGTAAATAAATAATTACCTGATTTTCATCTGAAGATTGTTTTTTTTTCGTTTTGATATTTTGCCAGATCATCTTTAAATACCATTATTGCTAAAAGCTACCACGTGACACTATATTATTCAATGAAGAGGCAAAAAACCAGTATTTACCACTCTCAGCTGCAAAAAGGAGAAAAGAAACAATCTCAACGATTCATCGAGTTGGATATATTAAGAGGATTTGCTATCCTTTTCATGATAATCCTCCATTTCTTCTGGGATCTAGACTATTTTGGAATCCTTCCCCTTGATAAAAATCTTTATTCACTTAATATCATTGTCCCGGTTATCTTCTTCTTGCTTATTGGAATTTGTCTCGCAGTAAATAACAATAAATACCAAAACCAATCAAAAACCATGTATCTTCGGACGATACAACGTGGCGTCTTGATCTTTAACCTTGGGATGCTATTTACTCTCCTTACCGCAATATTTCTTCCTGATAAACCAATTCTATTCGGTGTCCTTCATTGCATCGGATGCTGTATCATTTTAAGTACACTCCTCCTACGATTTAAATCCACCAACGTCATTCTCGCGGTTCTCATCATCGTTTCCGGATTAGCATTAGGGTTCTTTTATACAACAAATAATCCAAATATGGTTGAACTCGCCTCTGGTATTCACGAACCTGACGTCTCAGAACACACTATTGATTATTTCCCGATACTCCCATGGTTTGGTGTCTGTCTTTTAGGGATAACACTTGGAAATATTCTCTATAAAGACAACAAAAGAAGATATCCACTTCCAGATTTAACAAAATACAAGCCAACAAAACCATTTTCCTGGATAGGTCAACATTCGTTATTAATCTACCTTATTCATCAACCCGTCATCGCGGGAATCTTATATTGTGTTCTAATGTTGTAAATTTATCGATGAGCCATGTGTATTCCAACCATCGAACACCAAATAAATGCAGGGAAACAAGAAAATGCTTCAGGGATTGTGATACCCTCGAAATAAAACAGAAAAATAATAGAACTTAATGCAATTAATGCAAATACCAGGGCACATATTCCTATTTTATACTCAAATGTGTTTTTTTTTTTACTAGTCAATCCAATGATCAGCAACGCAATAATTAGAAGAATAAAAAAAGAAGCAGAGGTAATATAATGAACGACAAAAATAGTTTCTGGGAATATACCGATTCCAATGAGTGCAACAGAACTTAATAATAGTAGATAGGCACCAATTTTATTAGATAAAATCTGAAGTAACCCAAAGGAAAATATGAATGTAAGAATACCACCAAGAATTACACCATTATTGAATACCCATGCAGTATTCTGTTGAATACCAAGATCACTTAAAGCATGTTGTGTCCAGGTGAACCATGGGGACGAACCAATTGAGAAACCTAAACAGGTAAAAATCACAACCGGGATGAAGATCCCACAAATTCCCGCAATCTGGATAATGTTGAATTTTTTCTTAGGAAAATCACTCCACATCAGGATATGTGTGGTTTTCAAATATATTTATAATTTATTATTGATTAACGATTTGTAAACAAGATTTTTAAAGATAAGTTTTTAGAAACCTCTTATAAAATTTGACCACTAAAAATAAAATATCCTATTTTGATTCTACTAAAGGTGCTCTGTTATGAAAAGTATTTTTCCGCATATGATTCGAAATCTTCCTGAAGTAGCTATTCCTTTCAAAGGAGTGAAAGGGTATATTGTTCAGGGGGAAAAAGAACAGGTGGTGTTTATGGAATTCAAAAAAGATACTGAGGTTCCTGAGCATTCACATGAAAGTCAATGGGAAATAGTCTTAGATGGAAAAGTTGATTATTATGAGGATGGGAAAAAACGTACGTATACAAAAGGGGATAGATTCTTTGTTGAAAAAGGAAAAAAACATTCGGCGTGGGTCTACGCTGGGTATAGTTGTGTAATGGTTTTTAATCAGAAAGACAGGTATAAGAAAAAATGATAATTGCGGTTCATACCATTCATTTATAATCTATTTCCCTAAAATCTCATGGTTTTTACCTCAACATTTCTTTTATAACACGATAAATTCTTACATTTTTTTCCTCTATAAAATTCAAGCACACCATATTCAACCAACCTGTCTATTGCTTCATTAAATTGCATACGATTTAATCCAATCTTCTTCCTGGTTTAATGATTGTTAAATTATTATAGTTTTAATAAAATGTGATGTCACAAAACTAATATAGTGGAAAGAATTTCAAATACTATTTTATTGGAGGAAAAATCTTATGGGATTAGAAAGTCGATTTAGAAAAATATTGATTGTTGGAATAATTTTTTTATTTATTGGAACTAGTATTTATCCATGTATGAATGCTCATCAAAATGGTAATAATGAGAAAATGACGAGTTTAACTAAAGACGATGAATGGTATAACGTGTCATCGTATCCTAACTATGCACCGAAAGGCATGCCTGATTTCAGCCAAAAACAGGATGAACATTGGAAGGAAAATAATGGTTGGTTAATATGCGCTGCTGTAGCATTAGCAGATGTGTTCTGGTGGATTGATAGTAAACGTTCTAATCAATCAGGGTTTCCTGGTGATGGTATCGATGAGTACAAACTAGTCAGAGATTATCATCCTCCTGAACCTTATAATCCTGGACCATATACAGATGATCATAATTTTGACAATGTAAATGACAATGAAACCCAATGGGATAGAAATAAAAGTAAAGGGGAATTTATTGATTTGCTTGCTTGGCGTATTTACGGTTATTTTTTAAAAGGCGGTATAATAATAACCAAGATATCTAACCCTATCATTAGGCTAACTCTACATGGTCTACGAATTATTTGGTGCATGAAAAGTTGGATTCGAAGCGCCGGTCTTCAGAATAATCTCAACGCAACGTTCCATTTCAAACCAAATTTTTCGATGATTGATCAAAAAATAAGGAACGGTGATGGTATAGTTCTCGGTATATTTGGTGCAGGAAGCGATCCAGGCTTACCACCAAAACCGTTCCAATGGGGGCACTGTGTTGCATTAGCAGGTATCAATTCAAACGTACAAATTGCAATAAGTGATCCAATAAGAAATGTTCAAAATCCATCCAACGACGAATTTGAACATAATGATGCATACTATGTTTCACATGATATTTATATTGTTAATTTCACCTCACCTTATCCACAATTAGCATCATTCTGGCTTCCTAATTATGGAAATGGAGCATTATGCAGTGTAGCAATAATTATTTCTGAAAAAAATAATTAAAATCTCTATTCTTCATATTATTCATAATGTGATAATATAATACAAATACATTAAATGAAAAAATATCACGTGATAGATAAAAATTGTATTTTATTTATCACTCTACCTTTGAATAATCTTCTTTAATATCCCTCCAATAAAATCAAGATATACTGAAGAATCCTTTTACAATCAGCCATACCGCAAATACCATTTCTTGAATAGCTATTGGAGCAGCTAATAAATTTAAAGTTATTGAGTCAGCAGTAAGACCAAATACACTTAACACGCCATATAATATGACACATGCTGCTCCAATAATTCCCCAGATTGATAAGATACGAGGAACAAGTTTTAATTCATACAATGGATAATAAAGGAACAGACCCCCTAAACCTAAAAAGACTAAGGTTCCAATCTCAAAGGACCAATTTTGTAATGCAAGTAATAACAAACCCATAGATTGATAATTAGTAGTATCAAAAGTTCCTGAGGCATAATCTTGGCTTAAAGTTAATATTGACAATAATGTGATTGTAGAAATGATAATACAAATCGATTCAGTAAGTCTAAATCCAATATAACCTAAGGCTAAACCTTCATTATATTTTTTAAGAATGGGGTACATCATAACACCAATACCGGTAACTGATACAGCAAGAATTAACCACAACAATACTGTCAAATCTATTTGATATTCATTTTCAATAATAGTAATATGATTTAATGGTGTTTCAAGAGTTGAGCCTAAAATTGCAATAGTTAAAATAGATGCAACAGTCGCAATTATAAATAATACTCCAACAATTATCGCAGTCTTTCTATAAGATTTCATTTTGTTACCTCTTTTTTTTTCAGCATTTTTGCCTTTGGTATAGACTTTATTTTATTAAGCATTAACCATTTGGTTTAAATTTTTAAATAATATGTAAAGAAATATTATTTCTTTTGCTGTTTTGTTTATAATTAAGAACCCTTTAGATAAAAATGTAAGTGAGGATTTTTTTTACAAACCGAAATTTTTTTAGATTAGTGATGTATTAAATTTAGTCAATAGTTTAGTTGAAATTTCTGACTAGTTTAAAAAAGATTTTTCGATAGGAACCGCTTCATTATCCGCCCGAAAGTTTGTTATCCGTCCATTTTATCGGCTATACGTCCGTAAGAATATCCTATAAATTCACTTGTCAATTTTAACTGTTTTGGTTTGTTTGAAAAAATAAAATTTTTATAGGAAATATATTAACAATAAAAACAAGAAATTTACGGTCTTGATATAAATGTATCTATTTTTTTCTATATTTAATTTATAATTAAAAATTACGAATTTATTATACATATTTGTTTTTTCCAAAATGTATTTATATTGTTAACTTATCTTATATTAACTTGTATTGACAAATTATTTCAATAATAAAACAATATATAAAATTTTGAATTTATAGGGGGAAAAATTTAATGAATCAAAAAGGTGGAGGCGTAACTATCTCTCATAAACTTATTGTATTTTTCATATCATCATTATTTATTATTTCTGTTATACCACGAATAAAATCATTAGAAAATTCAGGAGATACGATCTTTTTTAATGAATCAAACAATACAAATGAAACAATATCAGTAGATACTTTTGACTCATTAAATTCAGCTGATCGTATAGAAGTTATAGATATTCCCGACCAATTTAGTGCTGAAAATCTGACTCCTATAATAACAAATATTGATAACAATTCAGAAAGTTCTAACTATTTTAATGAGACGATCGATTTAAACGAGATGCTATCATTAAATACGAACGATACATTTTCAATGGATATTAATGACTCCTCAAATATAACTTCTCCTTTTGATATTGAAAATAGTTCTAATCAGTGTAGTTGTGATAATAATACTCTTACTATTGAAAATATAAATGAATCAAATAAATCTGGTGATACTTTTAACAACGTTGATTACAATAATTCGATTATCATTAATGATACGAATTTTGATACGAGTTTTATAGAAGTAAGATCTTTAACGGAAAGTCGGGGAGCTATATGGACAACAAGGAATGATTGTGGTGATGTTTCGCAAGATGTAAACCTTTTTGATATCGGAGATGAAGTTTATATTAATGGTCAAGGTTTTAATTCAAATACTACTTACAATTGGGATATTACTGGTAAACCAGGATCATGTGATCCTAATTTAATAGTTGCAAGTGGTACACTTATTACAAACAATATTGGCAGTTTTTGTATCGGAGTCTATATAATTCTACCTGATGATTGTGGGACATATCAAGTAAAAGTTGAGAATAAGGGTGATAATTTTCGAGTGAATGTCTCATATCCGCCGGTTGTGGAGGATATTCCTGATCAAACAGTTGCGGAGGGGGCTTCTTTTGTGGCGATTAATTTGGATGATTATGTTGTGGATATTGATAATTTGGTTTCTGAGATGGACTGGACGTATGTAG
>LSSI01000028.1 GCA_001595945.1 Thermoplasmatales archaeon SM1-50 | reverse complement strand
AAGCTCCCGAAGTTTGCTCTGTTCCTGCAACCGCCGCTGCTCCTGCTCCCTCATCCTTCTTTCTTGCTCAACTTGAAGCTCCCGAAGTCTTTTCGCCTCCTGTAACCGCCGCTGCTCTTGTTCCTCCCGTTTCTTTCTCTCCATCTCGGCTTCAAGTTCCCTCATACGCTTCTCCTCCTGCGATCGTCGCTGCTCCTGCTCTTTTTTCTTTTTTTCTTGTTCGGCTTGAAGCTCCCTAAGCCGCTTCTCCTCTTCCCGCTGCTTTTGCTCTTGTTCTTTTTTCTTTTTCTCCAGTTCGGCTTGAAGCTCCCTAAGCCGCTTCTCCTCATCTTGTCGTTTTTGTTCTTGTTCTTTTTTCTTTTTCTCCAGTTGGGCTTGAAGCTCCCTAAGCCGCTTCTCCTCTTCCCGCTGCTTTTGCTCTTCCGCTTCTTGTTTTTTCCGTTGTTCTTTTAAAACTTTGAATCGTTCTTCAAGATCATCGGGGAGGTAGGATTGATCATCTGTATGTTGTTGTTTTTTGACTGTGGTATTCTTCTTATTTACGAAGTAAACTTTTGCTTTTTTTTCTATTTGGTTTGTTTGCTTGTCTGCGGCTGCACATGTCTTTTCAGTCATTATCTTCTGGAGTGTTTTGGTATCAATGACCTCTACTTTTTTTGAATCAAACTCACCTTGTTCCAATTCTTCTTTTATTAAGGTAGAAATCGGTGATAAATGATCATGAAGCTTTAGACTCATAAGGTTGACTGGTTCATGAAAACGTGTTGTTTCACCGGTGAGTGTGTTGATATCAATGATTTCGATGCGGTTTTCTGATGACGGTTGTGTCTGTGAAAGGGTTTCAAGGAACTCATGGGTGGTGATGAAGCGGAATTCCGGGTTGACGGACAGCTCGGTTTTAAATTCTTCGGGAATGTTGCCAATGGGCGGTCGAGGTGGCTGCGACGGAGGTTCCCAGCGTACTTCTTCGTGAGAGATTGCTTTGTTAAGTGGTGGGCGTGGTTCGATGGGGTTTGGTGGTTGATGAGGAATCACGGGTGGCTCATGGACCACTGGAGGAGAGGCTTTTTCTTTTTTGTGTTCATCAAGTAGCTCGTCGATTTTTCTGATCATCTCAAGATGAAAATCAAGAGTGTTACATTCAAGGTTGTTGGAGAGTGTTTTTTTTCCAAAAAGCGTTCCAGTAACTGGAAGAAGAATCATAGAATGTGTATTCCGATTTTTCATATTTTTTTCTTGATGAGG
This sequence comes from Thermoplasmatales archaeon SM1-50, assembly GCA_001595945.1. Classification (GTDB taxonomy): domain Archaea; phylum Thermoplasmatota; class E2; order DHVEG-1; family DHVEG-1; genus SM1-50. Next base: position 19,463 of record LSSI01000028.1, on the reverse strand, counting down.
CATACGGTTCCCATCCCATCCTACAGAACTGATGCAGTATGATTATACTTTTTTGTTGCATCCCTCTATTCTGCCAAGTATGTAAGGAACTATTTTCTAATAAACATTTCGTTTCTAAACGATGAATTACTGTTCTTTATTTAGTAAGGAGGGCATATCAATAAAAATAATGATAATAATAATAGATTTTTATACTCTAATAGATTTTTTATAAATGTTTTGTCGGATGGAAATGTTTGTTTGTCATTTTGTGATTTGACGGTTTTTTTATTTTCACGACGAATGTATAAATAAAATGAATATCAAACAGATATGTAGAATTGGTATGCGTACGCATGCTTGGTGACAGGAGAAAAGAAATAAAAACGGATTGAAAGACAACAGATGAACATTAAGGAGGTGGTTGTTGTATCATCTGTTTTTCAAAAAGTTTTTATACCAAGTATCATATGCATCTTCCAATAAAAAAGCTTTGAAAAAAAAAAGCTAGGAGAGAATGGGTAAAATGAAAGCAAATAGAAAATTTAAAGAAGCAGACGAGCGTGCGGTATCCGCTGTTATTGGTGTCATTTTAATGGTTGCCATTACAGTTGCTATTGCCGCAACTGTGTATGTTTATGTCAGTGGTATGATTGGTGGAGGAACTGACAAAGCACCAGATATGGCTTTTAGTAAAGAAACTACACCTGTTCGAGGTATAAGACTTGTGAGCGCCGATCCTGGTTTAACATGGAGCTCATTTTCGATAACTGGCGCAGGAACATTTACGGAAACAAATGTTTTAGCAGGACAGTTTATCCCCTTAGCAGGCACCAATGGCACAATAACTATTGTCTATACAGCAACAAACACATTAATGGGTACCTGGACCTGGGCGTAAATAACCAAGATATAAATTAATCAATATATCTTTTTTATTTTTAATTTCTTTTTTTCATTTTTATTTAAAATAATTTTTTAAGGATAGTAACTATATACTTATAATTATTTAGCTTTTGAACTCAGAAGAAACTGTAGTATCTCCTCTACAAAAGACTCAGTTTTTTCTTTTGGAACCACCGCCCCAAGAACCTCTTTTTTCCCCCCACAGCGATATCCATTCATTTTTCCCTGGTGAATCAACGGCTGTAAATCCCCTCCACTGCGCACATAGACCTGGTCTCTATCCTTGAAAAAACCGGTGTTGACCACCACTGCATCTTTTCCAGACTCCCATGCGATCCTCCGCGTCACCGACGAGATAATATTATACGGTGTATGAATACATTTCAAAAGAATATCGTTTTTCTTTTCACAATCCCCTCTAACGTATTTGGCTATCTCGTTTTCAAGCAAGACAAGATTCTGCTTCCATTGAACATTTTCCAAAATCCTACGCATATCAGTATATTCAAAAAGCAGACGTGGTGCCTGCTGTACCGAGATGCGATCCCCGACCTTATAGCTTGAATCAAGCAACGACACCATCAAGAGAAACTCATCAAATATTAACTGATTCTTTCTACAAAAATTAGTTATTATTGAATAAAATTTTTTATTGGTTTGAATGCGTCTTTCATGATCGCCAACAATCCCAAGCAACGCAAAGATATTGACCGGATTGCCAAGAAACTCATTGACAATCCAGCTTGCCGATGGATAACACAATGGGTTCTTCCCAGTGGCAATTGGGTTGTGGTGAAACACACCAGGGATCAAACGTTGAAGATGATGATCAAAAATCATTACTCTTGCTGTTTTTGCTAACCGACGGATATTTTCTTCTGGCAACGCCATATCCGCGATAATGATAAAATCATATGAACCATACGTTGTCATCTCCTCCTCAGTTAGAAAATACTGCCCAAGCGCTGGCGTCGTATTCACAACAATTTTTGGCAACTTCTCAAGTAACAGTCGTGCAGAGCAAATCCCATCAGTGTCCCAATGATGAATCAGCAGTCCTGATCCCTGTAACTCCTTAAACATCATTCATACCCCAACGATCCAAATGCATAACATCAATTACCTTAATATGGTCTTTTCTATTACTAGTCTTGTATGATGGTTGATATTGCACTCTTAGATTTAATCAGACTCATAACAGGGACGATTCTGCTTGCGTACGCCTCATACACCGATATCAAAACGCGACGAGCTGCCAACATCCTCTGGGTCATCATGGCGCTCATCGGGGTCATACTGCTCCTCATACAATACCTAGACGACGGGTTTTCCAACATCTGGTATCTCCTCTTCATCCCGATTATGATTATCTTGATGTATGTATTCTTCCAGATGCGGTTACTGTTTGGCGGCGCAGATGCAAAAGCACTCATGGCGCTAGCGGTTCTTGTTCCGATCCAACCATTAATCGGAACATTCCCGCTGTGGGAATCATTCCTCCCTGGCTCCTGGAGCATCTTTGCAAACGCAACCATCCTTTTCCTGCTAATTCCCATTAGTCTTCTCATGTATAATCTATATAAACATAACCTCCGGTTCCCACACTGTCTGCTTGGGTACGTCATCACGGTTGAACAGGCGAAACACTCTTTTGTCTGGCCGATGGAAAAAATTAAGAACGGGAAACGTAAACTTGTGTACATGCCAAAGAACTTCGACATCGACGAGGAACTCTCTGAGTTTGAAAACCACGGCATCACGGACATCTGGGTCACCCCAAAGATCCCGTTTATGATCCCGCTCTTAGCTGGTTTTATCACTCTCTTCTTCCTTGGAGATCTGCTTCTTCAGATAGTCCGCATTGTTCTCTAACCAATAATTATAGATAATAAAAAAGAAATACCCCTTTTTTATGTACCATCGCTAGTCTTATGGAAAAGAAAGATTACTATGATATCCTTGGTCTTGATCATTCCGCGACAAAAGAGGATATAAAAAAGGCATACCGGAAGCTTGCATTGAAATACCACCCGGATAAGAACAAAGAAAAAGGCGCGGAAGAGAAATTCAAGGAGATCTCAGAAGCTTATGCAGTACTCTACGATGATGAAAAACGAAAGATGTATGACCAGTACGGACATGCAGGGATTGACCAGCAGTACACCACTGAGGATATCTTCCGAACCACGGATTTCGGGGATATCTTCCGAGGCATGGGCTTTGACTTTGACGATATCTTCGAGCAGTTTTTCGGGAGGAGAACCGGTTTTATACATCATCGCCCCCGAGCCCAACGGGGAAACGACATCAGATATGACATTCAGATAAGTCTGGAGGACGCGTACCAAGGTGTGGAGACTGAATTAGAAGTCCCACGCACGGAGCTTTGTGACATCTGCAGGGGGACTGGCGCGCGCCCAGGAACCAACCCAAAACGATGCCCTACCTGCAGCGGCAGCGGGCAAATGCAGGTATCACGTAGGACTGCGTTTGGAATGTTTACGCAGATAAGCGAGTGTTCCAAATGCCATGGGCAGGGAACGATAATTGAAGATCCATGTCCTTCTTGTCGAGGGCATGGCACCGTACAAAAAACAAGGAAAATAGAAATCCGCATCCCTAAAGGAATCGATGATGGGGCACATCTACGGCTTGCCGGGCAAGGGGAGCATTCACGGGGGGCGACCCAGAGCGGTGACCTGTATGTGGTGGTTCATATGAAACAGCATCCAGTCTTTGAAAGACGAGGGGCGGACCTATACCGAAAGTTTGCCATCTCCTTCCCCCATGCGGCCTTAGGGGCAACATTTTTTGTTGAGACGCTCCATGGCCGGGAAAAGTTAAAAATCCCTGAAGGCACTGAAAATGGGACCCTTTTAAAGCTTAAAGGCAGTGGAATGCCAAAGATCCATGGATCAGGCTACGGAGATCTCTATGTTCTTGTTGAGGTGATAACGCCAAAGAAACTGAGCAGACGAGCCAGACTCCTCCTAGAAGAACTTAGCAGGGAACTAGAGGACTGAAACAAAACTTTTAAATAGCAGTTCTACTAAGTAATATAACGAAAAGAACCGAAAAAAGGGGGTAACACCACATGAAACCGTTTGATGAGGAAGATAAAGAACGAAAGAAAAACCCAAATAACCCATTCCGTGGAGATGATGATATCTTCCGCGATTTCTTTAGCGATCATAGGATAAAAGATATCTTCAACGATGAAATTATGGATGACCTTAAGAAAATGTTAGAAGAAACCATGAAAATGTTTACAAACGCCCAACCAGGAAAACCCATTGTCCACGGCTTTAAAATCGACATCGGCCCTGACGGGAAACCCCAGATAGAAGACTTCGGAAATCGGTCGATAAGGTCCCCAGAAGGCATCCCCACCATCTCTGAGGAGCTCGAACCGCTCACCGACATCATCGAAGGAGAAAACGATGTTGCCATCACGGTCGAGATACCAGGCGTTGAGAAAAATGACATTGACCTTATTGCAACGCAAGATGCCTTAGAAATCAAGGTCGACTCACCGAAGCGAAAATACCACAAACGTATCGCCCTTCCCTGCAACGTCAAAACAAAATCTACAAAGGCAACCTATAAAAACGGGATTCTTGACATCGTTCTTGAGAAAAAGGATAAGAAAAAGGATAGCGGCGGGTTTAAAGTCAGCATCGAATAAAAAAACCCCTTTTTTCCTTCTTTTCGTCTCTTTTATACGAATATTTATGTATCTTATACATAATGTATAAAACAAAGTAGGTAGCATTCCATGGTTACTCTTACCTTCTATGGTGGTGTAAATGAAATCGGAGGAAATAAAATCCTTCTGGACGACCATGGAACAAAGATTTTTCTTGATTTCGGCATGAGTTTCTCCCGCAGAGGCAAATATTTTGAGGAATTCTTAAATCCACGCACAGCCAATGGCATCGGAGACTTCCTGGAGATGAGGTTATTACCGGACATCCCAGGTATCTACCGGACCGATCTTCTCAAACATCTTGGCAGGAAACCGGAAGAACCAATAATCTCTGGTGTATTGTTAACCCATGCCCATGCAGACCATGCCAACTATGTCTCATTTCTTCACAAGGACATCCCAGTCTATTGCGGGGCGACCTGTAAAAGAATCCTTTACGCGGTTGCAGAGCAGACTACGCGGGATTTGGAAAACGAGGTTGTTGATTTCCGCCTCAGACCGTTGTATCGCTCCAGATACAAGATACCACCAGTGATACGAAAATTCCATACATTTACAACCGGAAAAACAATCAAAATTGACTCAATCGAAGTCCAACCAATTCATGTTGATCATTCTGTTCCAGGAGCCTATGGATTTATCATCCATACCTCTGAAGGAACGCTCATTTACACAGGCGACCTTCGGATGCATGGTTTGAATGCAGACATGACTTACGATTTTGTATCAGAAGCGATACTATCAAAACCGATCGCGATGATCACTGAAGGAACAAGGATAGATAAAAAGAAGACTAATGAATCCGAGCAAAAAATCTATCAAGATTCAAAAAAGAAAATACGACAAGGCAAAGCCCTCTCCTTTGTGGATTTCAACTTCAAGGATGTCGATCGTTTCAGAACCTTCTATAAGATAGCAAAAGACCTTGGAAAAACTCTAGTGATCAACTTCAAACACGCTTGTTTCCTTGAACAATACCACAAAGATAAAAAACTGAAAATCCCACCAGTAACCGATCCTTCTCTTGCCTTATTAAAACCCAAACGACTCACCGGGACCTACATAGACGAGGACTACACCGATGCGTACATTAAAAAACGATTACAATACAAAAATATTCTAACTGCAGCGGACATCATAGAACATCCTTTAAAGTACATGATCGTTCTAAACTACTGGTATTTCTCAGACCTCGTTGACCTAAAACCAAAAAAAGGAGTCTATATCCATTCTCTCTCTGAACCCTTCAACGAAGAGATGGCAATCTCATATGAACGTATGAGAAACTGGCTTTCTCATTTCGACATTTTATTTTTTCAATCACACTGCTCTGGGCATATCAACGGGGACGACCTCAAAAAACTCATCAACACCATTCATCCAAAGAACCTCTACCCAATCCACACGGAACACCCAGAGTTATTCCAAAAACTTAAAAGTAAAATAACCAAGGTTAAAGAGGGAAAAACCTATAAACTCTAAACGATTTCAATTCTCAAGTCATGGGAGGTTATCATAATGACAGATATCTACCAATACGAAAAGAAAAAAGAAGAGCAAACCATCATTAAAACCGATACAGGGAAACGGAAGAAAGAACAATATATTGAGAACCTACGGGAAGGCGACGCGGTCAATGATTTCTTTGCCGTGAAATTAAAAAAAGCGCAACGACCATATAAACGTGGCATGTTCTTTGAGTTCGTTGCAACAGACAAAACCGGTGATATCAGCGTCAAATACTGGGGAGGAGATAACAAAGATCGAGTGAAACGACTCTATGAGAGTTTTAATACAGGTGACGTTGTCCAGGTTAGAACCGGGATGGTCGAAACCTATGAAGATCGACTCCAGATCTCGATTAATGAGAACTCCGGTGGAGTGCGAAAATGCACTCCCAATGAGTACGATGTCACAGACTTCCTTCCAGCATTAAACGAAGAACGAATCAATGAGCTCTATGAGGTAATCAAAAAAGAATTAAAAACAATCCAGAACGAACCATTAAAGAACCTGCTTGCATTATTTTTTGATGACCCAAAGTTCGTCAGCATGTATCTGCATTCACCCTCAGCGATTACCCATCATCATAACTATGTAGGAGGGAATCTGGAACATACCGTTGGTGTAATGCGCCTGTGCCTGAACATCTCTGAAATGTATCCGCGGGTCAATAAGGACCTTCTGCTCTGCGGAGCACTCTTACATGATATCGGGAAACTAAAGGAATATATCTATACTGCTGCAATCGATATCAGTGATGAGGGCAACTTCATTGGCCATATTGTGATCGGGGAGCAATGGATAAAAGAGAAAATCCAGCAGCTTCACAGAGCTGGAAAAGAATTTCCAGAGGAATTGGAACACCAACTAATCCATCTTATCTTAAGTCATCATGGGAAATACGAGTGGGGATCCCCTAAGCTCCCAAAGCTTGTGGAAGCATGTATCCTTCATCAAGCGGACCTGATGGACTCACAGGTAAAAAACTACCTGCAAATGATACAGGACGCAAAAAGACAGACTGATGAAGACTGGACGTTTGTATATGATGCAGATGTTGGAAAAAAACGTGCAATCTTTTTAGGGGAACATTAATTACGGGAATATCATATGAAAAAAGAAATCATAAAAATCCTTTGCTGCCCAACCTGCAAAGGCGAACTAAGTCTAACTATAGAAAAAGAGGAAAAAGGGGAAATCATCACGGGTATGTTTTCCTGTGCACAGTGTCACTGCAATTATCCAATCATCGATGGCATCCCAAACCTTCTTTCACAGGAATCCTAGGTCATCATTGGTATTCATTCCAACTTTTTATTTTCAAATCATCTAGAGATGTCCGTTGGAGTGCCTCGACAAATCGTTTTGCGAGCTGAAGGTTTGTTATGAGAGGGACGCTAAAATCAACCGCCTTACGACGTATGAGATAATCGTTGTCAAGTTCGACTTTCTCAATGTTTTTTGGGATATTGATGACTAAATCGATTTTTCCATTCGCGATATAGCTTAGCGTGTTTGGTTCTTTTTCTTCCAACGGCCAATAAAGAACTTCTGCATCGATGCCATTACTCCTCATAAACTCAGCGGTTCCTTTCGTCGCATAGAAATGATATCCCATGGTCTGTAATACCTTGGTACTAGTAAGAAAATCTGCTTTGCTATCAACAGGTCCTGTTGACAAAAGAATAGTCTTTTTTGGTAGAACGAAATCAACAGAAATCAAGCTTTTCAAAAACGCTTCATTGAAATCATCGCCAAGACAAGCTACTTCCCCAGTGGATACCATTTCCACACCAAGAATCGGATCTGATCCTTTCAATCTTGTGAACGAAAACTGGGATGCCTTCACCCCGACATAATCCAAATCAAAAGACGATCTGTCAATTTTTGAGACCCCTTTGCCCATAATAATTTTCGTAGCCAAGTCAACAAAATTGATTTTAAAAACCTTGGATACAAACGGAAAGCTTCTGGATGCACGCAAATTGCATTCAATGACTTTTACATCATTATCTTTTGCAATGAACTGTATATTGAACGGACCGGTGATCTTTAGGTTTGCTGAGATATTTTTTGTGATGGTTTTCACTCGCCGCATAGTCTCAAGATATGTTCGCTGTGGAGGGAGTACGATGGTCGCATCACCGGAATGAACCCCTGCGTTTTCTATATGCTCAGAGATTGCATAACAATAGAGTTTTCCGTGATTGGCGACAGCATCGATTTCGATTTCTTTTGCCCCAGTGATAAACTTACTAATCACTACAGGATGTTTTTTACTTATTTCGGAAGCTTTTTTCAGGTACTCGTGAAGCTCTTTGTTACTAAGCGCAATACTCATCGCGGCGCCACTAAGCACATAACTAGGCCTAACTAACACAGGGTATCCAACCCTGCATGCGAAGTCTTCTGCGGATTCGAGACTTGTAAGTTCATTCCACAGAGGTTGATCTACTCCTATCGTATCGAGTAACGCTGAAAATTTATGCCGATCCTCTGCAACATCGATATCCTGTGGTGAAGTGCCAAGAATCGAAACACCCGATTCGTATAACTGGATTGCTAAGTTATTAGGAATCTGACCGCCCATCGAAATAATAATACCAAGTGGGTTTTCTTTTTCGTAGATGTCCAAGACTCGTTCTAAAGTCAATTCATCAAAATAAAGTTTATCACAGATGTCATAATCAGTACTCACTGTCTCAGGATTACAATTTATCATGATGGTCTGATACTTTAACTTTCGTAAGGTTGAGACAGCATTGACGCAGCACCAGTCAAACTCAACAGAGGATCCAATCCGGTAGGCTCCTCCCCCTAGGACGATGACCTGATGTTTTTGGTTAAAATCAAGGTCATCGGTACTTGCGTTGTAAGTAAGGTAAAGATAGTTGGTTTTTGCAGGGTACTCAGCGGCCAGAGTGTCGATCTGTTTCACATATGGGATAATATGAAGCTTCTTGCGATGGTTCCGTACTTCAAACTCACTGCTGTTGGTACATAGGGCGATTTGTTGATCAGAAAATCCTTTTTGTTTTGCCTCTTTTAGTAATGGTGGTGGTGCATCAAGAAGACTATATTGTTTCAGTTGTTGTTCGACAGCAATGATGTTTTGCATCTTAGAAAGGAACCAAAGGTTTACTTTCGAGGATTCTGCAATTCTGTGAAGAGGATAACCTTGCTTAAGTGCCTCAACGATTGCGAATATCCGTTTATCCGATGGTTCTTTTAATTCGATTTCCAGATTAGAAAATTCGATTGTGTTGCCCACCAAACCAATCACCCTAACATCCAGCATCCGAATCGCTTTTTGAAGCGCCTCCTCAAAACTCCTTCCGATGGCCATGACTTCACCGACGGATTTCATTTCAGAGCCAAGGCGAATACTAACCTGTCGGAACTTCTGTAAATCCCATCTAGGGAATTTCACAACCACGTAATCCAGTGCAGGCTCAAAACACGCAGAGGTCTGACCGGTGATAATATTCTTGATCTCAGGCAGCCCATACCCAAGACTCAATTTTGCTGCGGTAAACGCCAATGGATAACCAGTCGCTTTAGATGCCAATGCAGAGCTTCGACTAAGTCGGGCATTTACTTCAATAATACGGTAGTCTTCTGAAAGTGGGTCTAAGGCAAATTGTATATTACACTCACCAACGATCCCAAGGTGCCGAATCACTTGCATCGAAAGGGAGCGTAACTTAAAGTTCTCTGAAGCAGTAAGCGTTTGTACGGGGGCAGTCACAATGCTTTCCCCGGTATGGATACCCATTGGATCGATATTTTCCATGGAACAAACTACGATGCAGTTATCATATCTGTCCCGTACTACCTCATATTCAAGTTCTTTCCACCCATCAAGGTATTCTTCGATAAGGATTTGAGACGTGTAGGAAAAAGCTTTTTTGACAAGCTCAAGAAGTTCTTTTTTATTTGTCGCGATTCCAGATCCAAGGCCTCCAAGCGCATATGCTATCCGACACATGACAGGATATCCGATGTTTTCTGCGACTTGAAGTGCATCGTCAATGGTTTTTACAGCTTTACTCATAGGAACCTTGAGATTGATTTCCTGTATCTTTTTCACAAACCGTTCTCGGTCCTCTGTGTTGTTAATAGCAACAATCGGTGTTCCAAGAACCTTTACTTTATATTTTTTTAAAACACCATTTGCTGCAAGATTCAGTCCAACATTTAATGCAGTTTGTCCACCAAAACCAAGCAGAATGCCATCGGGACGCTCTTTTACAATAACTTTTTCAACAAACCATGGGGTTACCGGCAAAAAATACACTTTATCTGCAAGGTAATCAGAGGTTTGAATCGTTGCGATGTTTGGGTTTATTAATATAGTTTTTATCCCTTCTTCTTTTATGGCTTTAATTGCTTGACTACCAGAATAATCAAACTCCCCTGCCTGACCGATACGTATTGCACCAGACCCAAGTAACAGTATCTTTCTCCATTTTGGTTTCTTCCTCGAAATCATTTCATCGCTCTCACAAACATATCAAACAAAAACTCAGTGTCATCAGGACCAGGAGATGCCTCCGGATGGAACTGAGCACCGAAAAATGGTTTTGATATATGTTTAATGCCTTCGTTGGTCTGGTCGTTATCATTGTAGAACCATTCACGCCAATCCTGAGGTAATGTATCTGCATCTACGACGTATCCATGGTTCTGGGATGTGATGTAACATCGATTGGTTCCAACTTCTATGCATGGTTGATTCTGACTACGATGTCCATATTTAAGTTTATAGGTATCGGCACCTGCCGCTAACGCCAGAATCTGAGAACCAAGGCAGATCCCGAGAATCGGGATATCTCTGGATAAGAGGGTTGTGACATGTGTTATTGTTTTCTTACATTTTTTTGGGTCCCCTGGGCCATTAGATAGGACAATACCCTCGACCTTCTCCATGGTAAAATCGAAATCCCAAGGTACACGTTTTATTGTAAACCCTCGTTTTAAAAATGCTCTGATAAGGCTGTTTTTCGTTCCACAATCAACAAGCAGGATGGTCAAATCCCCATTTTTATAGGTTATTGGTTTTTTTATGCTGACTTCAGCAGCAAGATTTGTTTTGTTTGGGTTATAAAACGATTTTTTTTCATGTCTATGAACGATCTTCCCCAAGAGTGTTCCTTTTGTCCGCAGTTTTTTTGTAAGCGCTCTTGTGTCTACTCCAAAGATACCAGGGACATCATTTTCTTGAAGCCAGTTTGACAGGGATTTTTTTGCGTTCCAGTGGGAATACTGTTGCGAACAATCAGAGATAATCAATCCTTCGACTTGGATTTTTTCAGATTCAAAATAGCAAAACAAATCATCTTCTTTTTCGTACCCAGGGACTCCGTAGTTACCGATTAAAGGATAGGTGAGTGTAAGGATTTGTCCCTTATATGAGGGGTCTGTGAGAGTCTCAGTGTAACCGACCATCCCTGTGTTGAAAACCACCTCTCCATTTGCTTTGCGATGTGAACCAAAGCAATACCCAGAAAAAACAGAGCCGTCTTCAAGTATGAGTTTTGCATGTCTTCTTGGTTCCATGCTATACTGACCTCACCCGTTATACCTGTTATAATGTAATACTCTGAATATGTTTGTGTTTTAAACAAATTCCTATGGATTCAATCGTTGTCACTGTTTTATGAAACGACCGATATCAGCCAGCAGATTTTTTGATTCCCTCATCTCGTTTATGTATTGATGGAATCGCGGCGCCCGTTTATCAAGAATCACCGCAACGCCACGGTCGTCCTCATCACGGATCAAACGACCTATCGCCTGAAGCATTTTCCGTGCCGCAGGTGCCTGTACTGCGTATTCAAAGCCTTTACCAAACTTCTGGTCGTAATAGTTTTGTAATCCATGTTGACGCGCTGTCGGTTTGGGATAGGGTATACCAACGATTACTGCTATTTCAAGTTGTTCCGCTGGAAAGTCCATGCCTTCGCTGATGCGCCCGCCCATCACCGAAAAAAGTGCAGCACCAGTGTCATCCCCACAGGATTTAAAATCATTGACAAGTTCCATAAGCTCAGACTGTGACATGTTCTGCTCTTCAATGTAGAGACAGCGATGGATTTCGGCAAAACAGCCGTTCTTCCGAAACAGCGATAGTGTGTTATAGCTTGGAAAAATAACCATGGTGTTCTTCTCAAATCTGTTGCAGATCCCGCTGACATACTTCCACATTTGAGGGAGGATGGTTTTGTCTTTCATCAATTCCTCGTATCGTGTGGTGACATCTCGGACAAAGAAAATCTTCCTGTTCTCTTCGGGGAAGGGCGACGGATACACCGCCAGTCGTGTCTCTAGAGGAAGGCCCAGTGAGTCACGATATTCGTCCAATGGCTCAAGAGTTCCTGACATATGAATGCTACAATGGACATCCCAAAAGATTGAGGTACCAATGGAAGGGTCAAGACAATAGGCTTCCACTCGTGGGTTTTTCCCCTGACTATTGTCTACAACGAGTTTGATGTATTGGTCCATCTCCACTGTTGTCCAGAAACTAAGGAACACCCCGAGATTGTGAAGGTAGGATCGAGGGAGTTTTTCATCTTTTTGTTTGTATTCCTTGATTTTTTCTCCATATGCATAGAGATCTATAATAATGTCCTTTAATGTCCTACTGGTGATTTTCAAACGTGAGAGGACCTCAACTTCAAGCTCTTGGGAAGGGATAAGTGCATCGTTTTTTTCCGGGTTGATTTTTCGGATACCACCCTCAAGGATCCCGTAGACATAGGTATCGCGAAGGACCGTGATTACATCGAGGAGTTCTTTGCAAAAGGAGCTTACAGAAATTCTTCCATCAGCAAGGGAAGGATTACCATACTGTTCTGCTTCCATCAGGCAGCTGGTCAGCATCCAACTGCTTAGCTCCATGGAGAACAATTCCCGCAGATAATCAGGGAGGTTATGTGCCTCGTCGATGATAAGGATAACGTCTTCCTCAGCGATGGCAAGCCAATCAAAAAGTTTGATTCGGATGGATTTATCAAACACATATACATATGGAACAACAATCACAAGAGCATCATGGACAATGAGTTTGTTGATCTCATATGGGCAGAGTACTTGTTTTTCACAGGTTTGGATGAATTCTTCTGCGGTTGGTAGGTTTTTCAATGCCCAGAGCATGATGGCATCGACACGATCTTTATCGCTTAAGTAGTTTCTGTAGTAGCGGCATCCTTTTCTTTTTTCTTGGACAGTGAGTTTTTTTTGATAGGAACAAAATCGTGAGAGTTCCTCTGAGTTACCGTTTTGGATCTCAGGGTCATCTCGTGCAAGCAAACACATGTTCCCCCGACCTTGTATGCCAACCCCGTAGATACGTGTGTCGTTATTTTTCTTTTTTATTGCACGTAGTTCATGAATTACCTGTTGTTGTTGAGCATTGGTCCGGGTCGTATAAATGATTTTTTTGTTATGCTCTAATGCATAGGAGAGTGCTGCAGCAAGAACGCAGATGGTTTTCCCTGAGCCTGTACCCGATTCGAAGACAAATTGTGTGCGTTTTGTTAGTGCATTTGTGATCTCCTGAATGATTTCTGTTTGGTTTCTTCGTGGTAAATAAGGAAAAAGCTCCGCCATCTATTCTGCGAATAGCATTTGCAGTACATAGAGTTGTTGGAGAGATGAGGTTTTATAGGGGTAGAGTATGTAAGAAGAGACGATGCGACAGACACCATTTGAGAAGATCAAAACCATTGTTTCGCTGGAAGTTCCTTCTGAACTGCTTGAGTTTCTCCCAGTGAAATGGGAGAAAATCGGTTCGGTTGCGATAATCAGTTTACCTGACGATCTAAAACAATATCAGCGGATCATCGGGAAGGCGTATGCAAAGGTGCTTGGTTGTTCGTCTACGTTAAATGATGTGGGCAATATTTCAGGGCTGTATCGAAAACCGTCCGTCGAGTTGATATTTGGTTCAAAAAAAACAGAGACGATCCATAGAGAGAATGGGATTCGATATAGACTTGATCCGCAGCGGATTATGTTCTCATCAGGAAATTTGGCTGAGAGGCAGAGGATGGCCACGGTCTCACATCCTCATGAAACTGTGGTTGATTTGTTTGCAGGGGTTGGGTATTTTACACTTCCGATGGCGGTCTATAGCACCCCAAAGAAGATCTTTGCCTGTGAAATTAATTCAGTTGCGTTTCGATATCTCTGTGAAAATGTAGTGTTAAATCATGTTAGTAGTATCGTGGAACCATTGTTTGGAGATAACCGGCTCGTCGCTCCAAAGGATTGTGCAAACCGTGTGATTCTTGGGTATCTGCATGATTCAGAACAGTATTTACCTGTTGCTTTTGAGTGTCTGCAAGGTATGGGAGGTGTAATTCATTATCATCATTTGGTTCCCATTGAGTTGATTCCGGAAAAACCTCTGTCTCACATTAAACAAATCGCTATACGTTATAATCGTTCCGTTGATCTATTAAAGACACAGGTGATAAAATCTTATGCTCCTGGGATTGATCATGTGGTCCTTGATGTGAGGGTGTCTGAATGAAAAAACCTGTACGGTTGATAGTATACCATACGAATGAGGACGACCCCAAAAAGTGTACAGCAAAGAAATTACATCGGTTTGGTTATGTTTCTCTCGAGAAGAATTTGAGACGGTTGCCATATCGTGCAGTTCTTTTACATCCATTTGCGGAGAAAAGCTTGTCGCGAGAGGATTTGCAGGATGCAAAACATCATGGGCTAGTCGCATTGGATTGTTCTTGGAAAAACGCCGAACAAACATTCCAGGCTCTTCGGATTGCTTTAGTGCCTCGTTCATTGCCGTTTTTACTTGCTGCAAACCCGGTGAATTATGGTAAACCGTATCAGTTAAGCACTCTTGAGGCATTTGCGGCGGCGTTATATATCTTAGGTGAAGTTTTGCATGCGGAGCAAATTCTAAGGATTTACTCTTGGGGTCATCGGTTTTTAGAGTTGAACCAGGAGCCATTGGAGGAGTACCGGCAGGCAGATACAAGTGTTAAAGTTATTCAGGTAATGAATAAATATATATAAAAATATATTCAAAATATATATGATAAATCAGTATGTTTAAGTAACTAAAAAGAATGTAAAAAAAAGAGAGGAAGATGGTATGACAGAGTCACTTGAAACGTTCTTCAAACCAAAAAGCATCGCGGTCGTCGGGGCTTCAAAAAATCCGACAAAAATTGGACACGCGTCCTTAAAAAACATCCTTATCTCGGATTATCTCTGTAAACTCTACCCTGTAAATCCAAAAGAAGATGAAATACTAGGCCTAAAATGCTTCAAGAAACTCACCGATATCCCTGGGTCTGTCGACCTAGTGATGATCGCAGTACCCGAACCACTAGTGATACAAATCATAAAAGATTGTGTGAAAAAAAAAGTAAAATACGTCATTATAATCACCTCAGGTTTTTCAGAGATTGGTAATCATGAGGCAGAAGAAACCATAAAAAAGCTTTTACAAGGAACAGGAGTCAGAATTCTTGGGCCAAACACAATGGGATACAAAAACGCATCAGACAGCCTCGATGTCTCGTTTGTTTTTGGAATGCCTCGAAAAGGAAACCTTGCCCTCATTAGCCAAAGTGGTGCACTTGGTATGGGGATGATCTACCTGGCTAATAACGAGTTCGTCGGACTTTCAAAAATCATCGGTGTGGGAAACAAACTAGACATCGATGATGACGACCTAGTAAACTACTTTAGCACAGATCCTGAGACAAAAGTAATAGGTTTATACATTGAAGGTATTAGACATGGACGAGACTTTATGAACAGCATCAAAGCCTGCGACAAACCAATCTTGGTAGTCAAAGCAGGTAGAAGCGTAGCTGGCGCACGAGCAACTGCATCCCACACCGGCTCAATGGCAGGAAGTGACGAAATTTATAGCGCAGCAATCAAACAAGCAGGTGGAATACGCTGCCGGGATCTCGTCGAGCTCTTTGACATGGCTCGAGCACTTGCCGGGCAACCAGCGGCTCGAGGCAACCGAATTGGCATCATCACCAACGGAGGTGGACTAGGCATACTTCTCACAGACGCTTGCGAGGCAAATGGACTAACTGTGCCAAAACTATCCCAAAAGACCTTTAAAAAAATTGAAAACATCATTCCAGGACTTGTCAAACCAAATAATCCTGTCGACCTTGTAGCAGACGCAGACTTTTATCGTTACTGGGCATCCACTCGTGCACTCCTTGAAGATGAAAACATCGACGGCATCATCGTCGCAGCAGTGCATGCAGGGTACGCACGACCCCGAGAATACGCAGGTGCCATCCTAAAAATGATCCACCAGCAAAAGCTGCATCATGAATTTGAAAAACCAATACTTGGCTGCTGGGTCGGAGGAAAAGAATTCGAAGACCTTGTCCTTGATCTTAAGGCAGTCGGAGTCCCCATCTACCCCTCCTCATGGAGAGCAGCACGAGCAATGCTCGCACTCTTCTTGGAAGGAGAGAGGTTGAAGAGAGAAAAAAAACTCTAATCAACCCAATCGACCTCAAGGATTTTCTTCCAATCAATTTTCTTATTTTTCCATTTCTCAATCGTATCCTTTGAAAGACACTCCTGACACAAACCAACCATAGTAAAATAACAGGAGCTACAGACAGAGTTCCCACATTTTATACAAACAGATTTTGCCGGATGAACACGGCAAACTTCACATTTTCCCTTCGGTTTCTTATCCTTTAACCGCTCTTGGATTGTTTTTGATATATCTGCTTGTTCTTCCGCAGAAATCCATCGCTTCAAATCCTCATTCATTGTTATGGTCGTTCTTTTTCCAGATGTATTTTTTTGAGGTGTTGTATGCTCACTCATAATCCCGCCAAAACCACAAATACCTATGAAATCCCATCATACTCTTAAATTTTTTGTATGACTTTGTTTCATTTTCCGGAAAAGAATGTTTGCGGTGATATGGATAAAAGGGGTCACAACAAGAAGAAACAGGATATGCCAGAACGTAAGGTTACTAAAAAACCATTGATCACTTGTCACACGCATGAGAAAGAGGGCTTCACTGACTGAAAAACTTAAGAAAAATGCCCCAAGTAAAAAATCTAGTTGATCAAATGGAATCCAATCCTGACCACGGCCCTTGCCGATACGCCGTTTGAAATAACTTTCGATGAGATCACCAAGTAACGCTCCAAAGCAAAGGGAAAAAAGAATCAGAATCATCAAAGGAAAACCTTCAAAGTGTGTCAGACCAAGAAAGCTATACTCGCTTGACCTGATATATACTGCCACAACCGAAAGCCCGAACCCGACCGTCATCCCAAGAAAAGTCCCTGAGAACAACCCTCTCCATGTTTTCCCATCCCCAAGGATACGACGCCCGTCTTTGCAGGTTTTCCCAAAGTCAATGGGGGTCCCTCCACCTACAATAACTGCACTAGCGTTCGCAACATAGATAGGGATGACAATCCAGAATGCTTGAAGAATAAAGGTGTAGTCCATTGCAACAAGCATAATCAATGAGTTTAAAAACGATTGTGAAAAAAAATCACGTACTCTCTGGTCCAGGCTGTGTGCGTGTGATTTTCAACCCGGTGTATTGAAATTTGTTGGATCGTTTCACCAAGGCTTTTAATGCGGTATTCGAGATGCTGAATTTCTCTGAGACCTTGTTTGCAAACGTACCTGTAGTACCTATAAAGGCATAAATGTCCTCTTCAAGTCTTTTAAATTGGAAATCATCCAACGATGAAACGTTAAAGATCTCACTAATTTCATTAACTGGGCAAGAGATATTGATGTTGAAGAGTGAGTAAAATGAGCGATACATTTTCTGGGGTTTTCCATCGATGCCCTCTTCAGGGGTTGTCCATTTGGTTTCCGCAAGTTTCATTTTATCAAAGAATTCCAGGGCTTCACGACCATCTTCACCAAACCTGTCAAGGATAAGACTGCTAGGTATCCAATCCTTAGATATCTCCATAAAAACTTCCTTTTTTGTCAGTGAATCAAATGCTCGTATAATTGAAACTAAATCAGTAGAATCATTAATTACTTTTGTTCGTATCATTTGATGGTTACCTATTTAAATATAATGTACCCATCAACAACTTCCCTTATATTTAAACTTTTTGTATTTAGATAAAAATATTAAAAAAAATATAAAAATTTATTTGTTTGTTTTTTAAAGAACAGCAATGCCAAAAAACAACATAATCACAGGAAAAAACAAAGAACAATGGACTCGTCGGGATTTGAACCCGAGGCCTCCCCCATGCCAAGGGGGCGATCTTCCGCTGATCTACGAGCCCAAAGAACATCCTAGAACCACCATGAGCAAATAAAATTTTTGGATACAAAACTATTAGTAAACATACCACCCTTTACTCCTTTAATATGAAACAAAAACAACTGGAAATCCTCCTCCAACAAATTCCAAAAACAACCAATCCCATCCCTGCCCTAGAGCAATATATGACTCCTGCGACAATCGCAGCTGACGTCGTTTTCACTGCCTACAACTGGGGAGACATCCAAGACAAAACCGTCGTCGATTTGGGGTGCGGCACAGGAATCTTTTCAATAGGAGCATACCTCATGGGAGCACAAAAAGTAAAAGGATACGACGTCGACCCAAATGTCATTGCTATCGCTAAACAATATACAACAAAAAACAAGTATCCTATCGAGTTTTATATCCAAGACATCACCTCGATACAGACATCCTGCGACACTGTTCTTATGAACCCGCCATTCGGAGCGCAAAAAGCGAATCTAAAGGCAGACAGAAAATTCATCAAGAAAGGATTTGAAATCGCCTCAGTCCTTTATTCATTTCATCTGAAAAAAACCATACCTTTTTTTGAAAAAATGATCACTGCGCTTAAGGGAGAAATCACCCTCCAAAAAAACTATGAATTCCCAATAAAATGGATATTTGACTTTCATTACAAACAAATCGTATCCTACAAGGTCACCCTCCTAAGAATCACCACACATCACGAACCTTGCAGCAGAACGTTTTAAAGACCAAAATTATAATAAAAGAACAATCAGTATACATCGTAGAAAAAAAACAGTGTGAACAGACATGTCACAAGGTAGAAACAGAGATCAAAGAATCGGTGTGTTTGTCGATGTACAAAACATGTACTATTCAGCAAAACACCTCTACAATAAAAAAGTGAATTTTAAAACACTCTTAAATGAAGCAATAGCAAATCGCCAGCTCGTACGAGCAATAGCATATGTGATCAAAGCAGATATCAAAGACGAACAAACGTTTTATACAGTTCTTGAAGAAATTGGTTTTGAAGTGCGCTCAAAGGATCTCCAAATATTCTACGGAGGCGCAAAGAAAGGCGACTGGGATGTT
>LSSI01000027.1 GCA_001595945.1 Thermoplasmatales archaeon SM1-50 | reverse complement strand
ATTTCGCCGCCGAGTGAGATACGGCAACGCCCGATAGGACTTGCCGAGGAACGAAGGCGGAACGGGATTATAAGGGCGCAGCCCTTATTTCATTTTTTTCCAAACATTTAAATAAAATAACGTCGTTACGATTTTAACCTGAATTATCAGGGGAGGTATAAAATTATTGATATGGAGGAATAAAACATGAAAAAAAACATAGTAGGAATATGTGTTTGTATGCTGGTGCTCGCAACTGTTGGATCTGCAGTAGGGACTATAAATGAATCTGTTGACGTAAAAACAACAAACTTTACTCATATCAATGCTCCAATTCGGGCTATGATACCAAGTTTTTTCCAGGGTGACTGTGTCGTCTGGGATAATTATGTCGAATGGGCTAGAGTAGCGTATCACGCACAAGACGATCCACCAGAGTCATCCCCTAACTGGAATTCATTCCCCGCTGATGACTTTCAGTTCGATGAAGAGACGGACGTTTATTGGGTCTATTGGTATATGTGTTATTGGAACTGTAACCCTGCAGGCGGACCCAAAGACTATCATTATGACTGGAATATCACGTTTTACGAGGACGATGGAACAGGGTATCGTCCCGGAGCTCTATACGCAGGTCCATTTACCATCCCAGATGCAGATATCATTAAAGGAGAAGCATTAGGAAACTCCTCAAACATTTCAAATGGATGGTGGGCATGTGGAATGGGTGCAGTATTCTCTGAACCCGTAACATTTCAACCTGATACCAAATACTGGATCTCAATCTATAGCACAGGTCCTCATTATCCACAATCAGGATGGTATGCACGTAATGACACCTATTACCCGATACGTCTGCATGAGGCAATCTTTACATCCGATGTTTGGGGGTATCCTGAGTGGACGAATCTTTCTGAAATCTGGGGCTCACCCTTGGATATGTTATTTTTGCTTGGGGGAGAGTTACTACCATTTGAGGTCACGCTTAGTAAGGGTATGGGTGTGACAGCAACCATTAAAAACCTGTTGCCAGAACCATATAATCAAACAAATATAACTGTAACATTCACAGTTACCGGTGGGGTTGTCCTTAATCCAACAAAAAGCTTCTTCATTGAAAAACTCAATGTCAGCGCCACAGAAACCATTAAATTTTATCCTATTGGTTTTGGAAGTATCACCATAGAAGCTAGAGCAATTGCCATGAGTGCCGCAGCGGGTTGGGGAAATACAAGCGGATTCTTGATTTTGTTTTTTATATTATAAAAATATAAAGAACTACCCTCTCTTTTTCTTTTTTTGATTTCGTATAAAAACCAATACCTAAGAGACTGTATCAATACATTTGATCTAAGAAAATATATTTTTTTAAAAAAGGAAATTATATTGGAATTAAAAATATCACTATCATGAGCATTATTGTTCTCTTTTCATTAAGATCCATGAAATGTGAGTATTGCAGAACCATCTAATGTAAAGGAGTAATACTCACCAGGTGGATACCATTCGTAAACAGAAGTAGCATGACCATAATAACCGAAAACATACCCTGCTCTTCGCTCTGCATCGTTTCCATTAATTTGTAGATTCCAACCATATAAAACCAAACCACTATGAGGTCGGTATCGAACATAACTTCCCCAAAGAGGAACATTAAACATACTTCTGAATTCACCAGGATAATACTGTATATATCCATCGGTCAATTTTGATGTTTTGATATCAGCAAATAAATAGATATCCTTAACACTTACACCATTCAAATCTATAATTTCTCGGATTTCATCAATTGTAGCATCTTCTGTTTTTAGGATTTCAATAATTATATTTTTTATAATATTTTTAATTCTATTTTCTTTAATAAAAAAGTATTCTTTTACCAGCGGAAGAATATGCTTTTTTATTAATATGTCCCCAGATTGAACAATATTCTTATTTAAGAAGAACGTCTGATCATGATATGATGGAGTGGAAACACCATATACGTTTACACTTGGTATAAAAAGCATGAAGAACATTATGCTTCCAACTAATATTCTGTTCACATTCTTCCCTCTGATATAACCAATGAATATTACCATATTTAAGTTTTATGCAGAATGAATTAATCTTGTGGTATGAAATATTTTTTATCATTTTGATACCGCACAAAAAACCAATTGGTCATTGTAATACCGTGTCACAGCATCCTTTTGGTTTCTAAGGAGATCTTGTTAAGAAAAAAACAGATTAATATTATAAATCTATAACAAGGATATCAACTGATATAATAAAATGAAATGTTTAAAATGTGGACATACATGGACGAATTGGTGATATCCAAAGGATTATTGCATTACCAGAACGAAGCAGAAAAGCACGTACGCATCTACTGTTTTTGAAAACTTCTGACCCCCAGGTGAGGAGACAGCTGCAGTAATTTTTACTTTTCCAAATCCAAGGATTGGTTTGTCGGTTTGAGCAATAGTGGTTTGACCTGCTTCTAACAAATCAATGGTCGTATTGGTGACAACAAATATTCTTTTATTCCGTACCCCTTCAACAGTGATGCTGCGTTTCACATTTGTCGCAACCCCTGTTCCACTATTTTTTATTTCTGCACTCACTTTAAGAAGCCCCCCTGATATTGATATGATTTCAAAAAAGGGACCGGTGATGTACACAGGTAATGGATCTGAGACATTACTCATCCCCCAGTAACTATCCCTGCATTTTACAACGACATCGTAATTCCCTGCAATGTTCCATACGTGTGTTGTGTTGACTGTTTCAGAAGGATGATAAGGTCCAAGCCATGGACTGGATTCTCCATCGCCCCAGTAGAATTTATAATAGGTGACATCGCCTTCTGGGTCTGCATTCGCATGAACATTATAGGTGTATTCCACCCCTACCTCTCCATGTGTCTGGCCACTGGGAGCTTCGGGGGTGTTTGGTTGGCTGGTCGGATAATGGGTGAAGAAATCAATCGTTGGGTCACCAAGGAGGTTTATTTCATAATAACACCATCTCATCACTTTGATGTTAATCCGATATAAATTATCTTCTTTTGAGTCCTGGTTTGCCCGCCCAAGTTGGATGATATCCTCTCCGAAAATAGCATCGATGAACTCCCGATGGTAGCGTTGATTCGCACCGTCGGTGCTGCCGCTGGCACCAAACCCGTATCGGGCGTTTGCGATCACGGCAAACGCACCATGTTCTGTTTTGACAGTGAAGTGTTCGGCGATGCAGTCATAACCGAGTGGGTTATCAAAGCCGCCGTTATCACAGCCTTGGGAGTACGCAAAAAAGTATTTAGTGTTTGTCAGTGCATCAGCATCTGCGATGTACATTTTCATATTGTAATCATACCAGGAATGACCAAGGTGATTAATGAGATGGACATTGTCATTAATCCGAGTAATAAGTTCTTCTTTTGGCCAGTCATTTCCTGGCCAATCACGATCATACAATGTATCAATGGTATAGTTATTTGATGGAATCCCCAGAGTGGTATAGCCATGGGCACTGGATCCGTTAATCAGCTCGTCCATATAATCACCACCCCACGTATCAGGATCATCCCAGAGGAACTCACCGACCATGAGCGCCTTCTCGAGGTATGGATCATCGGTATACACGTAACCTACTGTTTTCTGGATGAAATTATCAACTTCGACGCTATCTCCAACACAGGCTCTCCCGACATAGACTTCGGCGACGAGGTCCACGTCTTCTCCGTTCTCACCATCAGAGGGTTCCCCCCAGCGGTCATCGCCATCATAGTTAAAGGTGCCGTCAAGACAGCCATAGTAAAGATCAGCAGGCAGCTCGGCGCTGTCACCATACCCGGAGGTGACCCACAGCAATCTGGCAGGCACAACATCGGAATCACCACCAAGGAGGACGTATTCGATATTCTGATTCATGTAGGCATCGCGGATAAACGATCGGATGTCTTCAGGGTCAGTGCTTCCAACATCCGACAGGGTCATTATTAGCGTGGGAACACCTTGTGACGTATGATACTCGGCTAAGGGTTCAAAACTTGTTTTTAAGGAATCAGTTGTGATAATAAGCAGCTCATAGTCCTCATAAGTTTCCCTCTGAAGGGAAGGATATGTAGTGCTTTCTTTGAATATATCCACTTTCCCTCGAAGTTGATTAAGGTCATTTTCCCTGTCCCGATATAAATTGTTTATTGGGATTGTTGAATCTTTGTCAGTCGTTACGGTTATCATCATCTCTGGATAATAGAATAGTTCACCGGTGAAAGGATAATACTGTACAGGGTGAAGTGTTACATACAGTATTTGGTACCCACGGAAACCATATATGCCAATGGTTTCGAACAGACATCCTGGGAAAACCCCTGAGATGTTATACATCCCCTCATGTTGCAGAGGAATTTGGTTTTCATCTTCAATGGAAAGAGGGATATCTTTTGGTGCTGGTTCAACGATGTAACCTAATCCTAAGGAGATCGGTTCGCTAGGGGTTACATCAATACATCTTACTTTAGTATGGTACGGAAGGAGGATTCGAAGCTCTTTTATGGGAAGGAGTGGTTCACCATATGCTCCATTCTCTGGTAAATCATCTATTCTCACTGTATCAAAAATGCTTTTACCAATTGTTGTTTTTTCAACAGCTGGTCTGCCGAAGGACAACGTATACGTGATTATGGTGCTATCATCTCCTGTTCCGTTTGGAACAGCGGATAATGAGGTGGCGAGCAAGCAAAACGTAAGGATTGCTAGTAAAATTTTTTTACTCATTTTATTTTTCATGGTCTTTTCCTCTCTCTTTTAATATACCTTATCAGATATTCCTTTAAAGTTTTTCTGAGGAATTCATCGATACAGAGGTATTTATTTTGTTTTAAGTTATCGTATGATCACAAATAAACCAAAAACGAATCCATCGGCTTTTTTTACTACAGGGTTTACTCCTTCCAGCTCCGCTGTGATGGTTATCTGAATTTTCCCAAAACCAAGAATCGGAAATGCTTTTATCGTATCACTTGTTTGCGCCTCAAGAAGGCTGATCGAATAATTTTTTTGAGTATTTATCAAATTAAATAAGCCGCCAGTGACAGTAATCGTGCCGTGGAGGTCCTCGATATCGTATCCTCCTACATTGGTAATATCAGCCTTGACAGTCGCAAGTCCTCCTTTTATCTCACCGACCTTAAAAACATCTTCGAAGGCACATACTTTTCCAGCCTGTGAACAGACATATAATACCTCATCAGCAATCGCAGGTGTTGAATCAATAAACCCATTTTCAATAAATGCCGTGTAGGTGAGATTTCCAGTGAACGCATCAAAACAGTAGAGTTTTCCTTCAAACAGCGTCAAGTTTACTCCGCCGACAAACACCTTTCCATCGGAAATAATAGGTGATGATGCGGTGTACGCATCGTTTGATTTATGAACCCATTGCATAGTGCCATTCTCCGCATTTAAACACATGATTTTCCCATAGATCCATCCGGAGCCAACTAATGCGAAATACACATTCCCGTAGGCAACCGCAGGACTTGAAAATGATAACTCGTCGTTGGTTTCCTCCTTCATGGTGTAATTCCAAAGAATCGAACCATTTGAGGTATCAAAACATGTGAGTACACACCAGAATTGATCGACACCCTCAGTATCAGCACTAATGACAAAGGCTTTTTTGTTGTCAATTACGGGTGATGATAACGCATAGCCAAAATTCATCTCTGATATTTTAGTAGCCCACAACAATTGACCTGTTGACTGATTCAAACAACTTATTTTGCAATGGATTCCCGTGGTGACATCAACACTAGTGAAGAATACTTTCCCGTCCGTAAGGGCTGGTGCGGTGTATAATGAAAAATCAATATACCCAGTCGTATAATTCCAGACCTCACTCCCATCTGCAGCATTGAGGCATTGTAATCTCCCATAGTAATCATCAGGGTTGATGGTTAAAACATAAAGTTTTCCATCATGAAGGGTTGGAGTTGCAAATCCGGACATCACTGGCAGGCTCCAGACCTCGTTTCCAGAGTCGATATTCAGACAATAGAGTTTCCCAGTGTAGTTCTGGGAATCAGCCGAGACAAAGTAGACCAGGCCATTTTCTATAGATGGTGAGGAGAACACAGATCCGTTTGCCTCAAATTCCCAAAGGATCTCACCGGTTCTAGCATTTAGTCGATACAGTTTTCCGATTTCACCGGTGATGGGGCGATTCTCTTTTTCAATGATATCAAAAAATGTTTTTTCTTTCATGAATAGTTGCGTCTCATAAAAATCCATGACCTCTTGTCGGTTTTTTGGTTTTTCACCATATCTTTCTCCGGTGCCAATCAAGAGTTCGTCATTGACAATTGCTGGAGAACTAAACCAGATGTCGCTGTCTATTTGGTTCTCCCAGAGTTTCTTATTGGTGTCCGGTGAATCTGAAGGGGTAAACCCGCTTATCTGGATATCATGATGGAACATCGGCCACCATTCGGTATTATCATTTACGGGTTGACCTGCTGTGTTATATGGTATTTCAGAACAATGAGGGATATTTCCTTGGGCTATGAATATTGCGTTTGCGATCATCAGCATAAAAATAAATATTACGATAATTTTTCCTTTCATCGTTTCCTTCCCCAAATATGTTAGTTAATTAATGATCTGATGTTATTTAAGTTTTCCTATTAATATAAAAGATTTATAAATTAATAGTGATCATTTTATATCAAACAGGTTAGCGGGTTTTCGTGTTGAGTACTATCGGTTTTTTTCATTTATTTATCAGTGATTCGTTGAGCACCCCCATTTATGTCGTAAAAACCTGTCAATACGTCTAAAAACCTTTAAAAACCTTTATTTTCTGACACCTATTTTTGTTCAAAATTTTTTTCCGCAGTAGGGGCATATTTTTGCATCAAATGGAATTGAACGACCACAGTTTGTACAGAATCGTGTTGGTGGAGAAATAG
>LSSI01000026.1 GCA_001595945.1 Thermoplasmatales archaeon SM1-50 | reverse complement strand
CATGGTTTGCCCGTCCAATTTCTTTTATATTTTCCCCAAAGACCGCGTCCCAGAACTGCCGATGAAACCGCTGTGAATCCCCATCAGTGCTATAAGACCAGAACCAGCCGTAGCGAGCGTTCCAGATTCCAGCAAACGCACCATGAGTATTTTTCACAGTGAAATATTCTGCGATGCAGTCGCCATTGTCAAAACCACCGGCCATACAACCCTGCGAATAGATAAAACAGGTGCGGTTCGACGGATTGGTAAGAGCAGTAACATCAGAATTACCCATCTTCAGATTATAGGTATACGAGGCATGACCAAGATGATTGATGATATGAACACCGTTGTTGATAACAGAGATAATCGCTGATTTCGGCCAGTCATATCCCGGAGCATCGTATAACTTATTTATGACATGCTCCTCTGCGGGGATCCCAACGGTAGTGTACCCATCATCTGATGAGCCATTGATCAATTGATCAAGATAGGCACCACCATAACTTGCAATACCATAATTTCCAAGGTATTCTCCTGCGAAGCACACCTTTTTCAAGTAATTATCAGCAAGGTCCTTGTTGATATAGGCAACTGTTTTTGTGACAAAATTATTCACCTCTGCTGAACTACCAATGCAGGCTCTCCCAACATAGACTTCTGCGACGAGATCAACATCACCACCACATTCCCCGTCATTAGGTTCTCCCCATTTGGAATCACCATCGTAGTTATAGGGACCATCAAGACAAGCATAGTACAAATCTGAAGGCATGGTGGTCTCGTAGTGGGTGACGTTTTCATCCATACCTTCTACCCAGAGTATTGGAGCAGGAACAACATCCGTATCTCCTCCAAGAAGGACATAATTTACTCCCCAGTTCGTATAGGCATCCCTGATATAATTCCGAATGCTTTCCAGAGAGCTACTTCCAATATCAGTCAATGTTTTAATCACCGTGGAAACACCAGTAGCATCATGCGCGTCTTTCAAGGGTATAAACCCACTTTGTAGCGTATCAGTGGTGATAATGAGAAGATCATAGGACTCAAATGGTGTTGGTGACGGGGTGCATTCTTGGTGATATCTAAGAGACATCCACGGGTTATCCACTTTCTGATTAACTTCGTTTCTATCAAGGTCAAATCCCCTGTAGAATTCTGATTGTAAGCCAGTTCGACTAGTTTCTACGCAGAGTTCTAAGCTCGTATAAGAAATCAGTTCACCAGTTACAGGGTTATATTGAACGGGGTGCAAAAGTAACACAAGAATCTGATACCCCCTAAAATTATAGACACCGATGTTCTTGTACAATTCCCCAGGATACTGTGCATCGGAGTGATAGATCAGTTGATCCGGAGAGGGAGTCGGAATATCCTGTGGCTGTGAAAGCGGGATGGCTTGGCTTGTGGGTTCTACGTAATGATCTAATTCAACTGCAATTCCCTCACCGACCGTCACATGAATTCGGCTGACATCTGATTTTGGTGGTAAAAGAAGAAACACTTCTTTAGACGGGATTTTCGGCTCTCCAGCACTACCTGGAGGGGAGCAGTCAGGTAATGTTATCTGGTTATAGATTGTTCCTGCAATGTCGATGGTTTCAATAGTCGGGTGGTTAAAAAAATACGTGATGATAATATCAGTGTTACTCATACTTTGACTTACTGGTGTTACCACAATAAGAAGCATCAGACATGACATAGTTGCAACAAAAAATTGCCTTGAGGTTTTTATGAATGGTATGAAATTTTTCTTCATATGATCCCCTATCTCTATAATGGTATACATTCTTCATATATATAAATAGATTGGAAAAGATAGTATTCCTATTTAAACTATATCGAAAAAAAATTAACAATCCCCCTAAAATGATTATCATCATCGGACTTATGTGATTCATACTTCCATGCAAAAAAAGTAGACGCCTCGCAGATAATTCTTACTAAGAAATAAATCATTATATCCGTTTAAAGCCTCGCGATACAAACTGCGTAATTGAAAGAACCATTCGGTCTCGACGGTAGGAAAGTGGAAGCGTACGACCTTCACCCCATGTTTTCTTCTTCTGAATTTCTGAAAGAATCGAATCAATCCGCATATCCGTTGAATCAACAACCGTATACGCATACCCGGCGTAGATCGGATCATGAGTGTCGCTTCCCCCAGTCCCCCCAAGATTATACGAACGAGCCACTTGCGCGGTCTTCAGATTTGAACTAGGAACACTACAGCTATTAAACACTTCGATTGCCGCTATCTTCGGTTGTATTGCTTTTAATTTTTCAATTTTAATGCCAGAAAGTAGGCGAAAGAGATGAGGAACAATCGGTACACCTCCCACATCGAGAATATGGTCAACGGTTTCTTCAACAGACATGTCGGGGCGAATGTTTTCCAGGACATTTAACCCAAGGAGATGCCCATCCGCAGTAGAAACCTCGATACCAGGGATGACAATAAAATCTTTTGGCAAGGTCTTTTTTATTTGGACGTACCCCTCTGTCGTGTTATGATCCGTAAGAGCCATCCCCTGAAGAGCTCGTCCCTGCAGCGATGCGATAAGCTCCTTTGGGGATCCAATCGCATCATTCGAAAAACAAGAATGAAGGTGCAAATCTAATTTTAACATCTGGGAAACAACCGCTGTTACATGGTAGATAACGTTCCTATTAGAAATTTACGGTTTTCCACATAGTGCCTATGTTGCTTTAGCGAGATGAAATAAAAAGAAAGCATTATATAACCCATGGGTATTGTCGCGATTCGGGAGAGGCAATTTTATGCTATTTGAAAAAAACAAACAATTAAGTATCCATCGGTTTGGTGAGTTAGAACTCGTTGATCAATCATTGTTTTTTATTTGCACAAACAGACGAGACAACTAACCTCCATCCCGTTATTTTCTCCATGGTCCATTGTCTGTAAGAAAGATATTTAAGCATTGACCTCATAACAAATGAATAGTACGAGAATTTTACAAAGGTGATGTGGAATGGAACGATTTGGGATGCAGCAGCAGGTAACAACACCAGATAAACGCGTTGGAACCGGAATAGAAGGACTTGACAGCATGCTGCAAGGCGGGTACCCACAAAGCAGTGTCACCTTAGTTGCTGGAACCCCAGGAACTGGAAAAACCATCGTGTGTTTCCATTATCTCAACGCAGGTATTAAAAACA
Source organism: Thermoplasmatales archaeon SM1-50 (assembly GCA_001595945.1). Taxonomy (GTDB): domain Archaea; phylum Thermoplasmatota; class E2; order DHVEG-1; family DHVEG-1; genus SM1-50. Next base: position 18,545 of record LSSI01000026.1, on the reverse strand, counting down.
AAGAAAAATGCTTATTCTTAACCTCCGATGAGCGAATTTCAAATCTAGTTCATCAGGCAAAAAAATTCGGGTTTGATTTTGATTCAGCAGTAAAAAACGATCAGTTGACATTCATGTTTCTTGATCTGGAGAAACACACAATTCATAAGCAGATGGAAGAAGAGGTCCGACTGGGGAAATATTCACGGGTTGTCCTTGACTCACTTACACCGCTTTCGGAAATGCCGGTCTGGGTGATGAATAGAGGATCAGAAATCATCCCCTCTGAGAATACCGTGGCAAACACACCCCTCCCTCTTGATTCAATCCAAGCTACTCGGATGCATGTGCGTAGAATTCTGCGAATTCTTGAGGAGGATTCTTGTACTGCACTGGTGACATCAGAGATTCCGGAAGGAACCCGGAACCTCTCCCGGGATTCTGTCTCAGAATTTCTTGTTGACGGCATCCTTGTCCTTGACGTAGATCCTACAATGGACCGTAGGAAGCTAACGATACGAAAGATGCGAGGGACGAAACATACGTTAAAACCACGCGATATCGAGATTACAAACAATCAAGGCATCCGGATCATCTAAATAGGCTATATTGAGGAAAATATAAAAAATCGTATCATTGTTACACACACCATGAATGAACGAATTCTGCCTTACCAAGAACTTCACCTACTTTTTATCTCAAGGGAGACGAGCCATTGTCCTTTAATCTCAGAGATAGTTACAATTAGTAAGATATTGCAGGAAAGTAAACTAACAGACAAAGAAACAGGAATCATGAGCCTTGACTACGGAAAACGCCTTCTTATTAACGCAAAAAATACTGATGTGAAAACGATAAATCAGCAAGACATCGTTGAAATCGTTGACTATGATCCTCTCAAAAACATTATGATGGTCATTGGTATAAAAGACCCATCATCAGAAACCCCAGTTCATTGGATTATTCAAAAAGCACGCGATGATATCAACGTAATACTACAGATTACTAGTGTGTCTTTGTTTGAGAAATGGAATCACGTCCTTCCATCCACAGAAAAGGACACAAAACCAGCAAGCCTTGAACGCGCGAAAGAAATCTTACGGGTCTTGCAGAAAGGAAAAAGTATCTTGATAAAAAACGAAGGAGTCGTATTTGCTGGGATAAACGTAAAAGAAGTTCGTGATGCCCTCCATAAATACCTTGAGGTTCAACAATGAAAATAAATGGACGAGAGTATCGATCGTTATGGCAGGACAGAGATAACATACTATTCATCGATCAGCGGAAGCTCCCATTCTCCTTTGAAATCTTTACCGCACGAACCGTTAAGGATGTTGCATTTGCCATTAAAGAGATGGTGGTCCGAGGAGCTCCAGCTATTGGTGCTGCAGCAGCATATGGTATGGCCTTAGGGGAAAAAAACCCTAAACAATCTGCAAAACTCTTACGCTTAACCCGTCCAACAGCATACGACCTCTTCTACGCAGTGGACTATATGATACAGGCAATTGACCAAACAAAAAATGTATTTGATGCAGCGTCCACGTATGTTGAAACAATCATTTCCCATTGTAAAAACATCGGTGAACACGGGGAGAGCCTTATCAAAGACAACATGACGATTCTTACACATTGTAATGCCGGAGCATTAGCCACCGTGGACTACGGAACTGCGTTAGCACCATTGCGAAATGTCCATAAAAAGAAAAAAAAGATATTTGTGTTTACTGACGAGACACGGCCCCGACTTCAAGGACTGTTAACCGCCTGGGAGTTATCTCAAGAGGGAATCCCCCATGCATTAATTCCTGATAACGCTGCAGGGTATTACATGAGAAAAAAAGAGGTCGATATTGTAATCGTCGGTGCGGATAGAATAGCGGTAAATGGTGATTTTGCCAATAAAATTGGGACCTATGAGAAAGCAGTATGCGCAAAGGAAAACAACATTCCGTTTTATGTTGCTGCGCCACAAAGTACATTTGATCCGCAAATAAAAACTGGTTCGCAAATCATCATTGAAGAACGCACAAAACAGGAAGTAACAGAGATACAGGGTAAAGCAATCATGCCAGAGTGGGTGATGGTAAAGAACCCTGCATTTGATATAACTCCAAGTAAATACGTCACTGGGTATATTACTGAGAAAGGAATCTTAAAAAAATAAAATCTCAAGAAAAGAAAAATCGTTTATATAAGAAACACCATTCGATTGACAACTACAAAAAAACCACTTAGGAACGGATTTCTATGAAATTGGAAAGTTTAGACGAAATGGAAGAACATCAGCAATTCTTCTGTTGGTCCTGTGGCAAACAACTCCAAACTGTTGATGAAATCTCGCAGCGTATCTGTTTTGAGTGTAAAAAATCTCTCAAAGGATTAAATGAAGAAAAAGTGTTTTTTTGTTGGGCTTGCGGCAAACGGCTACTAGATATGAATGAAGTCGCACAAGGTCTCTGTCATTCCTGTAAAGCCTCAATCATACGTAAGATTCGCCCTAAAAGAAAAAAAATCTTTCCATACTCAGAATAAGAATAAGTGATATGAAAAACACTTTTTTAATAGGCCTAGAAAAAATCATCTGATCATTATGTATTCTCTGATGACATAAACCTAAAAAAAGAAAAATAAGAGAGAATTAAGTGGTTTTACTTAATTCCAATGACCAAAGGCCCAAGTAAGAACGCTGATTTTGATGCTGCTACTTCAAGGGCGTTTTGTGCCTTTGCAGTGATGACGATGTTTATTTTACCAAATCCGATAAACATACCAACATTTATCGCAAGGGATGCACCGGAGGCAAGTGTAGCTGCTGTTCCCGTTGCAGAGGCGTTTACCATCCCTAAGATACCGCCTGTTACTTTAATGCTCCATTCTACATTAGTTGCATCGGGCACACCGACGTTTTGCACATCAGCTTTGATTCCTATTGGCCCCTTTATATTTGCAATTGCTAATTCCGCCAAACCTTCTCCTTCAACGATTGCACCGATTCCCCAGCGACCATCAGCAGAAGGCAGTGGAATATGTATTTGTTGCCAGACGTTGTTTAAATAGACCCAATCGCTTTTATATTCAATATGCGGCCCGGTCGTGGTGTCCATCCATGCATAATAACAAGGAGGATCATAAACTTGGTACCATTCCACGGCGACCCAAAGTTCATCATGACCCGAAAGATTAACAGGTGTCACTAGTGGTATGTTGGTTACCCCAGTGGTATCTAAAGTATAGGTCGTGTCACTTACGATTACAGGTCCAGGTGCTGTTTGTGTTCCTTCATCAAAAATATAAATTTTAATATCAATATCAGGGTGTCCATTATCTGCAGAAAAAGCCACATTTACACTTGTTAAAGTCCAAGACATATATGGTGCCATTTCATCTTGGGTTAATCGAATAGCGGTTTTCCATGTAGCTGGGCTGCTAGTGATACCAATGACGTTTGAAAGACCAGCTTCTTCATAATACTTTAACTCAACTTGATCACCCAATGAACCAGAATGAGTCGCTGTCTGTGTTGTGGAAGCAAATGTTGGTTTTTCAGGGGTGCTGTTAATCGCAGTAGCGGGTACACCCACTAACAAGACTGCGATACATAAGACTATACCAGCCTTTAACAAATTTCTTGTATTATTCTTCATATTATTCACCTAGTTAAAATATATAGTATTTCTAATATATAAGGTTATCTTTGTATATTTTTATGACAAATTACGATATATAAGGGCCAGGATAGGAATAAATAAAGGTCCTTATAAGAAAAATACCTCAATTTTTTTTATAAAAAATTCGAACTGACTTTTATCTCTATATTATTTCTACAACAAAGGTTATATATTGGTTCAACCTAATATCTTTATATATATTAAGTAGTATTATTAAATACTATAATACTACTATAATAATGGACCTATTGAATATAGGGGGATTAAATCAAAACATGAAGAGGTGAAAAGAAGTTGAGGAAAAAAATAGTATTGTTAATCGTGATAAGTTTGGTATGCTCTCCGATGGTTTCACTAACGACGATTGGACTGGAAACACAACAAGATACTGCTACCCAATCGGCAACTGATCAACAGCAGAATACCGCTGCCCGGACCATTACCAACCCAGGAATTACCATTGAATCACCAAAAGCAGGATATCTGTATCTGTTTAAACTCCCGCCAATCAAACTTGGTTTCGTAAGTACTCTTTTGGGCTACGCGGTTGTTATTGGTCGGAGCGTCAATCTAAAGACAGCGAACAATGATATCCATCATAGTAAATTTGTCGCAAAACGCTTAGTAACTGGTTGGGAGACTATTCGTTGGGATTACCGAACCTTGGACGGATTAGCAGCAGATCTCAGTCTTACTTCAGGGCTCTATACTATCACGGCATCAGGATATGATGAGACAAATTACGAGGTTGCTAGCGATTTCATAAAACTTTTATATCTTAAGATTGGTCGGGAAGACTTTGGTGTCTGGGTCAATACGAAATTCGATGGCGGTGAGACCATATCAACGCCCTTAGAGCTTGGGATGAACGATTTTGCTTCGATGCTTAACACTGGTGAAACAAAACAGTTCAGCGTCCCCATCCAAAACAAGGATGATACACACATTAATTTACGGTTTATCAGAACAAAAATCTTAAATAATACTGAAAAAGTCGTAGAAACAAAATGCAACATTATCACAACATGTGACACGTCAAAGGAGTACGAAATCTCCATCGAGGTTCGGTTTCCATTTGTCCTTCTTGATGGCGGACAACCCTTTGAGGATAACAACCCGTATTTCAGCACAAAGATTGGCTATCAATCTTGGACAGGACAAGGAGGCTCTAATCAGATCAATACTACGTTTTACGTCGGTAGAGACAATATCAGTGATCCCCGAGTCTTCCGATTATCCATTCTACCAGAGAATATCGAAAGCGGTTCAAAACTGACGTTTTTTACTACATACCTAACAGTGGATGGCACAGGCAACGAAATATTTCAGCGTACCTATTCGATTGATTTTGAGCCAGCAACTGAACTGACCATCACATCAATACCTCGTGAAGCAAAAATAAGCTATGAGTTTGGGGAAAGTGCTGGTGTTCAGACGAAAATCTCGCTACGCGCCCAAGGCGGGATATTTGATGATATCATACAAAGCTTCACTCTTGATCCCTTACCGAGTTACATGGTCTTTGATCTCACTGTTATAGGATCACGGGAATTCCTCTATGAATGTGACCGTTCATATAATATCTCCTATTCTTTGGACTCGATACAGAATGGCAACCTTGTGACATTTATGGTGATGGACCTCCCTGAACGAATCCATGCCTCATGGGGCTTAAGCCTTGGTACACTAGGTGATCTTGCTGCCTCAAGCTTTGCTGAACTTGATATGTCACATGAGGTCAAACGCCTTACGTTGTCGTTTTTTGGAAACGACCATCCGTTCATCTCTTTGGAAAACTTTCCTAAAAAACTTCGCTTTGAAAACGCAGTTAATCTTTTCAATGGAACTGGGAACATTACCCTGAAGCGAGGTCTTAATGAAACTAGAACGTTAAGCATCTGTATAGAGCATAAAGACATGATGGTGATGAAATCGTTCGAGTTGAAAAATAATCTTGTGCAGATGAGATGGAAAATTGACCTGGTGAATGGAACTGGATTTGTGAACGTCAGCCGGGATTCTGAAAGCACTATGACGATGACTACGGAAATGGAGTATAAGAATTGGACCTTTGCTAAAACCGTTGAACTTTGCAACAGAAACCTTGAACTTTCTTGGGATATCAATAGACAGCAACGAACAGGACAGGTTATTCTTTCAAGGGATATAGGAATTGGGTACCCGACTCTTTCCTTCTCGATCGCACATGAGGGATGGACACTGGCAGATACTCTTGAGTTTAAAAATAACTACCTTGAAGTATTTTGGCAGTTACCGACGTCAACAAATACGCATGTCGAACTTGGGTTAATTACGGCAGGGGGAGATATGTTCCATAACACAATCTCTCTAATAGACAATGGCCTGGAATTATTCCATATCGGTCTTGGTATTAAAACCGATGATCATTATATTATTTCATGGGATTATATCAATGGTCATATTACGAATTTCCAGTGGTCTGGGAAGCTTTTCCGGCTCACTGATGTCGAAATCAGGGTAAACCTTGCAGGGGAAGTTTTTACTGTTAGTGCCGATATCAATGTCGGAGAATCAGGTTCTATTGAACTACAATTTAATAAAGTAGTCGCAGTGACGTTTGCAAATACAGCCAGTCAAACATTTAAAATTCAGGGAGCTGTTTCGCTAAATGCGACCAGTCGACTCCATTTAGGATGGGAGTTAGGGGACTCAGGGTTTTTCACCATTTTTACGTTCGGGCAGCCCTTAGGTGATCAATTTAACTTAGAGGTCGGCTACGACCCACAGCATACGGGTAACTACCAGTACGGGTTTAGACTCATGGGACAACATTTCATCCAGATCACCCGAACAATTCAATGGTACTCAGAAAATGGAAACCTTGTACGTATCTGGATTCTCGGTGACCAGCCAATTCCTGGAGACTGGACGTTACAAGTTCTTTGGAACAGTCAGTGGTACCCGGTACCCTGGGGATAGGTTTGTATCATGGGTGATATAAAAACACGAATCGGTTTTTGTATCGTTGCAGGATTACTGCTGACCGTTACCTCAATCGGGCAGGGAATTCAACAAACCAAAGAAACAGCAAACATATTAGATCCAAAAAACTTATCACGCGGTGGATCGATTGTCGTCTGGCAGGATGATTTCTTCAATCTAAGTAAAGTTGACACCTCCCTTTCAAACAACATCATTGTCAATACCACCGTTGGAACGGTTATTATGCAACACACCTATGCTGCATGGATCGATCCAGGTTTCACGCGTATGAAAGAAATTACCGTAATTAACAACGGACAGGAGACATTCCAAGACTATAATTTGAACATCACAGTTGTTTACGACCCTGACATGCAATTTAATTTTTTTGATCTACGTTTTACCAATGAGACCGGCGTTCAACTCCCTTACTACCGAGTCAAAGCAACCATCGGGATGTACTGTGAGCTTATGGTGAAAATCCCAACCGTCCCTCCAGGACAAACCACAATCTATATGTTTTATGGGAATCAAACTGCAGTCATAGACAAAAGCAATTTTTCCTCGATATTTTCCTGGGCAGATCGCATTCGTCCAGATACCATGGTCTCCTTTAAATCAACGACAGAAGGTGCATGGGACCCAAGTGTCATCTATGGTGCAAACCGTTTTCTTGTCACCTGGGAAGAACGTCTCGGACCTGAGGATATTCCTCTACCGCTCCCTAACTATGAACGGACCCTCCCAGGCGTAATCCATGGCAGAACCTATGATAAACAGGGCACGAATCCCATCCCTACCAATAACAGCGACATCGATGTCTCAACACCAGGTATCGACACCTATCATGCAGAAAACCCCTGCAATGCGTTTGGGTCAGAGAAATTTTTTGTTGTATGGGAGGAAAATCCTGCGAATCAACCATTACAACGCTATGAGGCTGATATCAAAGGTGCAATGATTTATCCAAATGGAACTGTCGAGAGACGTTTTTCGATATGTACTGCCACCGGGGGTCAATTTAATCCACAGGTGGTCTATGATAATTACAGTAATCGATTCCTTGTCGTCTGGGCTGATGCCCGTAACGGTGAAAATGATTACGATGTTCGCGGAAGACTCTATAACTACAATGGATATCCCATCAATGTCGATTTTCAAATAGCCTATGAAGCGAATTACCAGGGAAATCCCTGGATTTGCTCTGATGATAACGGTATGTTTTTCATCGTGTACGAGGATGGACCTAGTTTCTGGGATGGTCCATTTAGTCTGTTTGCGTATCGTTACGACTACAATGGAAACCGTATTGGAAACCGTATCCCCATCGCGCTAGCGAGTGAAACCTCTGATTATATTTTCCCTGCAGTATCCTATAATCCTAAGTCAGAGCGATATTTTATAACCTGGAATGATGGTAATATCAGCGGCGGTGATTGGTGGGGCAATATCTGGGGGAAAATGCTAAATAAAACCGGTGGTCTTGTGAAAAACAATTATATCATCGAGCTGGGTACAAGTTTTATTCGAAGTGTCTCTGTTCCCTACTTTGACACAATGTTTTTTATCGCCTATGACGGTATTATTCAGAGTAACCATGATATCTATGGACGGATGATCGCTGCAGATGGGACCGTGATGACGAGCCGGCAGGAGCTTTCAGATGGCTCCTCACAGAATGTCGATTGGAATGATATCGCATCAGGGGCAGGCAGGATTTTTGTGACCTGGGAAGACGAACGTGATCTTTTAAGCCAATATGCTGATGTGTTCCAGTATGTCTGGCATTCCGAACAGTCCTTTGGTTCCTTGAATGTCACTACCGTGTTTGGCGATGAGAAGGAATTGATTACATCGGCGCAGTTGATGTCTGTTGTAATTGAGCCTGAGTTGTTCCGCCAATGGCGACAGTTCTGTTTCCTTGGTACGATACCTTCTACCACTACGCTTTTGTTTGATATTATGGATCAAAATGGGTCTCTTGTCCTGAAAGCAGACGTTCAGAATGGTCAGAACATCTCTGATATTACTGCATCAGCAGTGCGTCTCCGAGCAACATTTAGTCGTATCTCTGCACATAGAACACCAGTTCTTGATAAATGGAATATCTCCGCGTTGGTTGGCAAAGACATCTATCCTCCCTCAACAGAAATCACGCTTAGTCCATCAGAGCCGGATGGGAATAACGATTGGTATGTCACACCAGTGACTGTGAACTTCACGGTCTTTGATGTTGACAGCGACCCGGAGAATATCACCACATATTATGACATCAATGGGTATGGAGTGCAGGTCTATAACCCAGACGACCCGCCGGTAATTTCATCAGAGCGACCCAATAACTATATCGAATACTGGTCCAATGACTCGATCAATGAGGAACTGCCACATCATCTCCTCGAGGGGATTAAAATAGATTTAACCGCACCGATGATCACCCTATATGAACCATCCTATACCATCCCAGCAGGCAATGCCACAATTAACGGAACGGTGACTGAATATACATCAGGCTCTGGGGTTGACCAGGTGAAAATAAGTGTCAACGGGGAAACCATATACAACACGGTTTTTAACGGGGAATCCAAGGTCTGGTTTGAGTGGGAATTTATCGCAGATCTTGGTGAGACCTACGATATTTATGTGGAAGCATGGGATAAGGCAGGAAACAAGATAGAGGATCGTCGGACCGTCGTCTGTCCAGATAAGGGATTGTACAGCCCGGGATACATCTACTGGTTTGATTATCCGAAGATAGGACCAATTAGATTGCTTGTCAACCTTGATCTTTCCATTGCAATACATAACACAACGCTTTATGTCGTGCTTCCATCTGTCACCAGTGATGCGGTGTCCGTGAAATTCGTCGCGATGCAGCTTTATCGTGAAAAGGAGTTTGTTTTCCAAGACACGAATCTGTCTAATGGGTGCTCTACGAACCTTCAGGTGCCTGTTGGATTTTATCATATAACCGCTTATGCATATGATGACAATAATAACCAGCTGGAGCAATATACGATCATTACAAAGATGTTTATCCTTCTTATCAAATAAAAAGAAAGAAGCGCCCCGGCTGGGATTCGAACCCAAGTCGAAGCCTCGACAGGGCTTCATGATAGGCCACTACACTACCGGGGCATGTTTCTTGTTTCTATGTAGCTGGGGGTAATCACTTCTCTTTCTTTAATTTTTTGGAGGTGGTTGTGTAAGAAAAACAGTGGTACAGGCAAAACCTACCAATGGCAGTATTAAAATTAATTTATCGATCAGGTATTGATGCTTCCGGCTTTCCTCCACAGCAGACTCTAAGACCGGTCTGAAAATAACGAATCTTCATATATAGAACAGACATTTTCGAGATGGGTTTCTTTTTACTAGGGATAATAAGAGTCATATTTTTAAAAACGAAAGAATTTTATCATCCCTCCGTATTCTCTTTATAAAAATTAGTATCAGAACTATACGTTGAAGTGTGGTAGACAGGATGGATGGAAAACTATCTTCTGGTGTACGATCTAGTTGTATCCCTAGAAATATTTCCCTTATTCATATTCGATTGATGTTTTGCCAAAACAAGGAGATACTATGCTAAAAAAGATACGTTTCACTCAAGCAGTATCCGAGGTTATTGGTGTTGTTGTGTTGTTAGGGATTACTATTTCTCTTTTCGGTGTCCTTCATTTTTTTGTTTTCTCATTACCTTATGATGCTTCTGTTCCTCCAGTGACTCTCATTGGAACAATCGACAAAGTAAATAAAACCATAAACATACAACATAACGGGGGAGTATCCCTTGAAGGAAATATAAGTGTCACTATAACAATCGGATCGCTGGTGTACCAGAATACCATGGATGAGCTTTTACTTGACTTAAATGGAGATAATAAATGGAATTTCGGTGAAACCGTGCAATTTCATTTCACCGGAATAGACATCACAGATAAATATGTTAAAGCTACGGTCGTTGACCCTATTGCAAACACAATACTTGTATCAATAATACTCCAAAAAGGATTAAATGAATAAGTAAAAAAGTGAGGGTGTGGAATGAGAACCATAAAGAAACATGCAATAAAAAGAATGATAAAGGCCTCTGGAGTAAGAAGAGCCTTGAAGAAAACAACTGACAGTGCAGTGGTTGGTATTGTCACTGCAATATTGCTTATCGGTCTTGTTGTTTTGGTCATCTCCATTGTTCAAACAGTCTACGTTCCAGAAATCATGGAGCAACGTGAAGCAGAGCATATGGATATGGTAGCATTACAATTTGCTTTTCTTACATCAGTTATTGACAATCAAGCAGCAGATGAAAAAATAGGCGTGCCTATCGCGACATCGGTGACACTTGGAAACAGGGAACTACCATATCTTGTATCAAGCAAAGCGTTTGGTAGCTTGGAAATCCTAGAACGATCATGTGTAATAACCATTAACAATAATTCACTATCTAATCCGGTGACGTCAACATTCCCAATAGGTAGGATTACCTATTCATCTTCTAATGCGTATTACCTGGATCAATCATACACCTATGAGACTGGGGCGATGATCGTAAGTCAGGATCAAGGGAATTTGATGATGGTCCCCCCTAATTTTTTCATTGAGTATAACGAGACAACCAATATCGTAAATATCACCTTTGATGTGGTAAACATCTCAGGCATTGGTCAAAAGGTGATGGCATCTGGGTATGGTACTTATCCAATACAAACCGAGTTTCATTCTGTTTCGATGCAACGGAATTTTACAGATGTCGATAAATTGACCATCGCTTCCTCATATTCGAACTCCTGGCGTGTGTTTCTGAATCGTTCATTAAAGGCAGTTGGTCTTAATTCAGCAGGGTATGGTACTCATTTTCTTCTGAATGACACAGGGACGGCTGTTACGCTGGATTTCCTTTCAAACGGCATCCTTCCAACGGTGACTATCAATTTTAGAATCATCGAAATCCGAGGTCAAATCGGCCCAGGGTGGGTCGAGTAGACTTATTGATCAAAGTAAAATCTAGTATTTAAACAGAAATTAAACAAGCATAACATTACGTTTTTTTAAATGTACGACGAGCTATTATTGCGCATAAAAGACTATTCAAACATCCCAGGATATACGTAATGATTGAGTATCTGTTCCTGGGTGAGGGCTTCATCATAAATTGCAACCTCATCCATAAATCCGCAAAAGAACCGCCCGATAAATAAAGGAGATCGTGTTAGATCAATTCGATGATTCGGATAGCTTTTTTCATTGACCTTATTCCCATTGACATAGAGGCAAATACTTGTTCCATTGTATGTGACCGCAAAATGATTCCATCCTAAACCAAACGAAGTATCGTAGTAATAGAGATACACATCATTAATGCAGGCTTCAACCGAGGTGGTGTTCGCATACAGCAAATAAGAGTTACCTTTGTAAATCCCTCGACCATGTGGTCCAATCATAATTGTAATAAGGTATCCTTGGTGATTTGCGCCAGTGAAACTAATAGCATATAATTGTTCACCGACTCGAATGATTATCGGAAAGAAACATACTTCTGGGTTTGGGCCTATTACAAAAAATTGTTTTCGCAAAATAACCATTGGATTTATTATCCCATCTTCATCTATTCTAACTGTAGAAACATATCCTTTCGCATTATTCTTTGCCGAATACGCGATGATATACATATCATCCTCACCGTAAATAATCCACGGGTTAAAGCAAAATTCTGATTGCTCAAATATCCTTGTTTGACCAGTCCATACAAGAGAACCATTCGATGAAATATCAAAGGTTTTAACGTATCCCCAATTGTTAATACCTCTATATGCCACTGCAAAGATATTTTCAGAGACCTGCGCCAGACTTGGTTCATATCCAGCAGCTGAATCAAATTCGACCATGTTCCCCGTATATGAAATGTTCCCTGTGGATGTGATGATGAAGGTTTTTAAAATACCATGAGCCGAAGGATCACGATAGGCAAGAATATAGGTATCATCCATAACATATGCAAGGTAGGGTTCACGAGGATCAATTCCTGAGGAAGCAGGATCGTAAGTGATCGATTTTCCCTTGTATGTAATTTTTCCGGTTTCTGAGATTTCCACAGTTCGTAAGATACCTCCGTCAGTTGGTGTCCAATATGCAATAGCACAGACGTTATCAGTTATTTTCAGCAGACTGGGACTGTTTCGCTTATTTCTTGAACATTCCTCTGGAAACACAAACTTATTGACAACGTTGATAGAATAATCAGGTGAAATACTAATAGTCTGCAGATTGAGATGGTAATAGAAGTCAATAAAGCTAACAACGTAGAAGTTTTCGGTTATCTGAACGATTTTTGGCTGACAAATGTTAGATCCGGTTGACACTTCTGTTAAGACGTAATCCGCATGAGTAGAAATATTTCCATCATAAGGATCGATTTCCACAGTGCTTATGTGACAACCTTTTTGTGCTTCTTCGCTTATATAAACGTAGTTATTATCGAATAGATGGATGATATAGGGAGTATACCCAAATGTTGAGCTTATTGAACCGATGTCAGCCACAAATTGAGGGATCTGCGGTTTCATCCATGCTTCAATAGTTATCTGGTTGGTGATATTAAGAGTCCAAGACGTTTTAACTCTAATCGTATCCATAAATCCGTTAAAATATCCCGAATTATTCACCTTGACGTTTGACGGTTGCAGGGTTCCATTGATGATTTTTGCACCACCAAATGAAATTCCATGGTTATTATTTCCAGAGCTATCTTTAACTTCATCAGTGATGGCTCGTCGCCAAAGATCCTCGTCAAAATGCCATATCCCTCCTTTTCGTGTGGTAGTAAAGCCGTCTTGAAGTCGCCCCCAGAAAACAATTGTGTTTGTGTTTGCATCGACGATTGTCGCATCCACTCGAATTCCTGTAACATCCTCAACTGGAAGCATCACCTGTTCTCCGATCGTCCATTCCTGGTTGCTTAACTCCCCTGTACTAAATTCCCTTTTATCATATCCCGCTAATGTAAGAAATATTTTTGTATCAGCTCCTAAGGACTCTCCTCGTTGAAGTTCAAAAACAGGGCGTCCGCCTTCTATTGTTCCAACGATTGTAGCATTAGCCGTGTCGACAGGTCCTGGCGTCGATAAGACCTGTGTATAAATGACTGATATGGAAGTCACCGCTATAGCCAAGAGAAGTACTTCACCGACTAGTTCAGATACTGCTACGTTGTTTCGCGAATTTTTCATTAACTCTCACTCCTCATTTCCCATTTAGTTTTGAAGTTCGTATAATCCTTGTATGATCCAAAGTGTACCGATCAATAGAGCATATTGTCTATTACTCTCTCCAAACCACACATACTACTCTGATATTTGAGATTATATAATAGTATCGTGACATTATGGCTGGTTTGACACTTTAGAAGAGGATTTTGAAGGTAAAAAATGAGATAAGGACCAGGATGAACGCCTGACGGATCCCAGCGGAGATGCGTCCTTCCATCATAAATCCCCCAAGCAGTCCCCCGCCAAGACTTTGGACAAAGACAAAGGTAAAGAACATGGTCTGTACCTCGGTTGGAGAGATCTCTGCTATTCTAAGGTTCCCGATTGATTTTCCCGCCATTTGACCTTGGAGATCGTAGATAGCCTGAAAGATAGTACCATTAATAATAACAATCACGGCAAGGAAGACAAAAAAACTAACGAAAATAACAATACTATACAAAGACATCTCTGTACGTCGTTGCTGTTCGACCCGCTTAATCTGATCAAGTTCTTTTGCTGCTGCATTGAAGACTGATGCGGTGTTCCCCCCAATCTCTAAGGCTTTGTTGATGGTAATAGCAAGTCGTTTGACTTCATTATTATTAACTCGTTCTCCAAAATTCGTCAACGCAACATTTATGGGGATACCCCAGGACACCTGCGCAACCATCATCTTCAGTTCGTCAGTCAATCGCCCATAATCCCCCTCGGAGGCTGAACGGATAGAGTCAAAGATAGTCATTCCAGATGCAGACGAGTTTGCGATATCCCTAAGGAAATCTGGGAGTTTATCCATGATTTCACGTTTTTGTTTTTGTTTCATTGCATTGTAAAAACCAAGTGGTCCGATGCACGCAAGTACGCCAAAGACCAGAAAATCGATCGGCTGTAAAAAACCAACACCGATAAGGGGGTAGCCGATAAAAGCTAAAAGTCCAAAGATAAAGAATACTGACGCAAGAAGAACCGACACCCCGATGATAACCACTATGGTCTTATCTTTCCCATATTTCTTGTTGATGTTATATTCCTTAACAAACTTCAATTTCTTTATATTTCCTCACCCATCCCTGATTTCATCATAACATAAAATCCAACATACGCCAAAGGAATGATAAAAAGAGCAATGATATAGAGGAAATCAAAGGAAATCCCTCCACTAGTCAATCCCATTACTGAAAGGATAATGACGAGGAACAAGGGGAAAGCTATCACCGTTGTGACAAAGCTTTCGGCCATAATAGCAAGGGATTCAAGGTTTTTTTTACGATCCTCTAAATCATCGAACATGAATTGGTCCACACATCGATCAAAATACGTGGCAAGGTCGCTCCCAGACTGAAGCACCGCGATGATTCCCTGGAGGAAATCCCGAAATTTCTTTGAAGGAGATATCGTGATAGCGTTTCGGAGTGCGGTAATCGAGTCGTTTCCCATTAATTCGATTTCCGTTGTTATTTTCTTTGCTTCTTTCTGGACCTCCCCATACAGCTGAATCCCCGCAAGTGTACCAAAGATCTCCGACGGAGAGATCCCAGCAACAGACATGGTATTGATGAAATTTGCTACGTATGGGAGGTGATGGTCGATGTTCTTTGCCCGGGTCTTTGCTTTTGATGTGGGCAGCTGAAGGTAACCAATCCCAATAAAAAAAGGAACAGTTGAAGTGAGAATAAATACAAGTAGCGCGGTGATGTTGTTGGGCAGAAGTAAATAAATCAGTAATGTCGACACAAGTGAGACAATAAACCCGATGATGACATTCATAAGGACCATCGAGTAGTACTCTTGGTACACCATGCTGATGTCCGCTTTTTCAAGCATATTATTCTTAGTTATCTGGCTAAAATTGAATCGTTCAAAGAAGTTTGAAAATAGTCTACGACATAATCGCGTGTATTTCGTCGATTTCATTCTTCTAACTCCCGTAACGCCAGTTCAAGGACCCGTTCAGGGAATTTCTTGTAATCCGCAATAATCTTTCCGAACTTCTTGTAAGATTTGACCTTTTTCTTACGCATCCATTCAAGGATAACAATCCTATTATTAAGCTCTTGAATGAGTTGTTCGTCCGTCCAATCATTTTGCTGTTTGATACGGTTTAGGATCTTACTTGACCCGGCACTTTCAAAGCGATCATCTGTCTTGGAGATCCATGTATAAGGTGCCATGAAGATCAGTTGATTGGTGTCTGTGTCAAGTTTGATAATCTCGGTAACACTGGTCATTCGTCTGACCATTTTGCCTCCGATGTCGACTGCGTTTTGAAACACGATCATATCAAGTGATGTAAGAAGCGCTCGCGGAAGTTCAATCGGAGGGTTTTCCAACCGCTGGATAAGCGTATGAATCGAGCTCGCATGAACCGTGGCATATGCGGTATGTCCCGTTGCCATCGCCTGGAAAAGACTATATGCTTCTTTTCCACGTACTTCTCCGACGATAATCACACGAGGTCGCTGTCGCAAAGCAGCTCTGATAAGATCAAACATGTCAATATCTTTTCCTGTTTTACTTTCATCGCTTGCTGCAAACCCCTTTCTAGTGGTCCCTGCAATCCAGTTTTTATGTGGGATGTTGACTTCCCTGGTATCCTCAATAGAAATGATCTTATGCGATGAGGGGATAAAGAGCATAAGGGCGTTCAAAGCGGTTGTTTTTCCACTCGCGGTACCTCCACAGAAGAGGATCGAGGCACTATCTTCAATAGCCATCCAGAAATAGGCTGCCATCTCCGTGGACATTGACTGATATTCGATGAGATCGATGGGTGTAAGCGGGATTTCTTTAAATTTCCGTATCGTAAAGGTTGACCCCTTCGTCACCGTCCGCGCTAGTGTCGCCTGCAGACGTGATCCATCAGGGAGTTTCCCATCTACAATAGGTGAGAATACCGAAATTTGTTTACCTGAGATCTGACAAAGTCGGACTAAAAATGAGTTTAACTCCTCTTCAGTATCAAAAAAAATGTTGGTCTCAATCGCTTCATATTTCCGGTGGTGGATAAAGATAGGAGTCGCCGGTCCATCTGCTGAGATATCCTCAATGCCATCATCATGCATCAAAATATCAATCCGACCGTACCCAATGAAGTCTCTGAAGATATGATAGTAGATGACGTCTTTTTCGCTTTCTTCGATGACGATGTTGTTATCACTGAGAATATGTTCAATGATTTCTTCTAAAAATTTTTCCTTTTCCTCAGTAGAGATGTCAAATGTGTCTATGTCAGCAAGCATTTTGAACAAATGCGCAATTTCATCTTTTGTTTGTTTTTGCTCTTCAGTAAGTTGCGGTTCAATGACTTGATAGAGGTATTCATGGGTGTTATGGTCGTAGATGATATGTTTTTTTCCTTGTTGTTTCCATCCGAATCCTATTTGTTCTTCGATGATTTCGATGTTTTTTTCAGCATCTTCAGGAACAATCTCAAAGGACGGTTCCTCCTCAATCTCCGCTGTTTCTAAGGCCTTATCTGGTAACGGTTCTGTTGTCAGTTGATCCAATGCCTGCAATGACGAGTCCAATAACTCTGTTGACTGTGATTCCTTTCTTTGTTGTGCTTTCTCAATCAGACTCCGTGGGTGTGTGATACTTTTTTCTGGCGAAAGAATCCGGTACTCTTCGATAATTGCTTCATTTGTCAATTCTTTTTTTACCCGGCGTGGCTGTTGTGTCTTCTTTTTTTTCACAACGGGTGGCACTTCAGTGACGGTATCCTGTCCTTTTTTTTGTTGACCTTTTTCTAATAAGCCCATACTCCTCTACTCACTTAATCTTGTATTTATTCAATACTTTTTCATATAATTCAAATTCTTCTGATTCTAAAAATAGATTGAGCACATCCTCAGGAAGTTCCCCAAGCAAATAATCTGTGATGAGAAGAACTTGTTTTATGTCTTCGTCTAGCTCAGGAGGGGAATCATGCTTCTTTTCGTCTGTCTTCTCTTGGTTCTCCATTTTTTCAGTTTTTCCTAATTTTTTTTCTTTGATAAGGCTAAATGGTTTTGATTCGTCTGTTGTTTTTTGTTCTTTTTTCAAGGTCTCTTCCTTTTGTCGTAAATTCATTGCTTGTTTTTCAGCTAATTTCAGCGCTTTTTTCTCCGCTTTTTTACGTTGTCGTTCTTCAATACGTGCTTTTCGAAGTGCGAGCTGATGCTGCCGCTTTTGCTCTTTTAATTCTTTTTTCAGATCACGGGGGTTCTTCGTAAGAGAGGCATCTTTTTGGCTAGAGGGTTCTTGCCCAAACTCCACTGTTTCTGGCAGAGGTTTTTTATGAGTTTCAAATGTCTTTAATTTTTCTTGTTCAGCCTGAATCTCCCTCATTCGTCTCTCCTCTTGCAGCCGCTGTTGATCCTGTTCTCTTATCTTTTTTTGCTGCTCAGTCTGAAGCTCCCGAAGTCGTCTCTCCGCCTGCAACCGCCGCTGCTCTTCTCCGCGTTTTATCTTTTCCTCTTGCTCCATTTGAAGCGCCTTCATCCGTTTCCCCTCCTGCAACCGCCGCTCCTCTTGCTCCCTCATCCTTCTTTGCTGCTCAGCCTGAAGGTCCCGAAGTCTTTTCGCCTCCTGCTCCCTCATCCTTCTTTGCTGCTCAGCCTGAAGCTCCCGAAGTTTGCTCTGCTCCTGCAACCGCCGCTGCTCCTGCTCCCTCATCCTTCTTTCTTGCTCAACTTGAAGCTCC
>LSSI01000025.1 GCA_001595945.1 Thermoplasmatales archaeon SM1-50 | reverse complement strand
GTTAGTACTCCACCAACCAACGAACCAATTATCATCGTTATAGGAAATATGGCTGCAATCAACCCTATATGAACCATCTCGAGATGAAGAACGCAGGTCATATAAAGTGGTACAACAAACATAAGGATCCCAATATTAATGTAGATTAATACTGAAAAAAATGATACTAGCTGAGTATTTCTTTTTTTAAACTCATCATATAGTAGTTTTGCTATCTTTTGTCGTTTTCTAATCCTTTTTGTTTCTTTAACCAAGAGAGGAAAGATGATAATTAGAACGACTATTAAACCTGCTACTAAAAAAGAAAAATTAATGCTAAAGAATTGTGCTATGAATGAAAATAATGGAGCTCCAACTGCATAACCGACAAATATGCCTGCAAACATTGTCCCATTTATTTTTCCCCTTTCTTCATATTTTGATATCTCAATTGCCCATGCATCTGCAGAGACGTCTAGGAATCCTACTCCAACATGACTAATAAATAGAATGATAGTGAATGGTATCAATGCGACAATAGGATCAATAAAGACTATGATAAAAAAACCAGCTGCCCCAACAGTGCCACCTATTAAAATAAATTTTCTTCTTCCAAATTTAATGAAGTAATCAGTTATTGGTCCCCATATAAATTTGAGTATCCAAGGTGACATTACAATCCCAGCTGCAAGAGTTGCTACTGGCTCAGAAATACCTTTTTCCACAAGATAAACAAGAATAACTACTGAGGAAATAGACCATATTAAACCTTCAGAGAAATAAAGACTAGCAAATAAAAGATATTTCAGAATGCTTCTATCATTAATATCAATCATATCATCTTTAATCATAAATTAAAATTTAAATGTTTTCTTTTATACTGACCTCAATCATCCTAAATTCATCAAACAATACGAGATTTAAACGTCGATATACAATGTTTTAGGGTTTAAATCTCTTTTTTTACCCATAAAAACATAGTCATTAAAAAAATGATGGTTTTTCTCCTGTTGGACCTATAGGAGTGCAGGGGAAGGGATTTGAACCCCCGAACCTCTTCAGGAACAGATCTTGAGTCTGTCGCCGTAGACCATGCTTGGCTACCCCTGCACGAGCAACATATGAACGGTTCATTCATAATAAATATTTAGGTTAAAACTATCCAACACCTTCCTCTCGGAATAATAATTTATATTTAGATATATTTATAAACACAGAATATAATTAATACATCTCTTTGGGGGAAACATCATTCCAGAAAAGGAACTATGGAACTCACGACTCGCGTTTGTTATGGCAGCGATAGGCTCTGCTATTGGTCTTGGGAATGTCTGGAGATTCCCCTACATTGCTTATACAAACGGAGGAGGAGCATTTCTCATCCCTTATTTTGTTGCGCTATTTACCGCAGGCATCCCCATGTTAATCCTTGAGTTCTCCGTGGGACACTGGAGTAGACACGGTGCGCCAGAATCCTTTAAAAAAATCGGGAAAAAATGGGAATGGGTCGGCTGGTGGGCTGCACTTGTGCCATTTGTTATCGTCACATATTATATCGTTGTCATGGCCTGGTGTTTCTCATATCTCATCTACTCCCTTGATTTACGCTGGGGATTAAACGCTGAATCTTTTTTTGTTTCTGATTTTCTTAGCCTTACTACAGGTCCACTAGAAATCGGAGGAATCAGAATCCCAATCCTTCTCAGTCTGCTTGTTGTATGGTTTCTTGTGTTTCTCATTCTTTATAAAGGAGTTGGTCGTATCGGAAAAGTCGTGATGATCACAGTTCCACTCCCCTGGATCCTGCTTCTTATCCTTGCAATCCGCGGATTGACTCTCCCGGGTGCACTTGAAGGAATCAGTTACTATCTTACTCCAAATTTCTCAAAACTTAGTGATCTAAATGTCTGGCTTGCCGCCTATGCACAAGTGTTTTTCTCTGTTGGTATCGCCCAAGGCATCATGATTAGCTATGCAAGTCATCTGCAGAAAAAATCAGATATCTCAAATAATGCGTTTATTGTCGCACTCGCGGACTCGGGGACTTCGTTTCTTGCTGGTTTTGCAGTCTTTAGCGTGATTGGTTATCTAGCAATGTCACAGGGCATCGGCATAGAACATCTTGGGATCGCCGGACCACAACTTGCCTTTATCACCTATCCAACGGCGATATCACTATTTCCAGTTGCAACCATTGTTTTTGGAATTCTTTTTTATCTATCATTACTGACGTTTGGCATAGACTCTGCGTTCTCCATGATAGAGCCAATGACCATTGGGATACAACAAAAATGGAGGATTACCAAAGGAAAAGCAACGGCAATCATCTGCCTTGTCGGGTTTATCGCAAGCCTCCTGTTTACCACAGGCAGCGGACTTTATTGGTTGGACATTCTAGATTATTTTTTCTCACGTTTCGGTCTAGTGCTCGTTGGTCTTATTGAATGTCTGGTATTGGCCTGGGTGTTCCGTGTTGCGTTCTTTCGGGAACATGCGAATAAAACATCAGATATCTTGATAGGACGATGGTGGGACGTGCTTATTAAATACGTCGTTCCTGCAATCCTTACAATCCTGCTGCTCGCAGCAGTCTATGAGAATGTCCTCAAACCTTACGTGCAACCATGGTGGGTGGTTCTTCTTGGGGGAGTAACACCCTGTGTTGCTATCTTTTTTGCAGCATGTATCCTTATGAAACAAAAAACAAAAAAAGAGGAGACATCATGAATGGATTACCACTCTCTGCTCTTGTCATGTTGATTTTTGGAGCGGCTATCTGTTACGGGGGTATCACCTATTTCCTCTATCGGGCATTTAAAGCAAGATACAAATAAGCACCACAATGCTTTGCCTGGAATGTTTTAAATCCTGAAAAACAAAATCAGTTTCGCACTAGATGATGGATGATGGGACAAGGTAAATACATAGGAGTTCTCTCGAGTGGTAGAGATGTTTCAGGGATGAATGCAACGATACGCGCGGTCGTTCGCACCGGGTTTTATCATGGCAACACCATGTTTGGGATCAACAGAGGATTCCAAGGGATGATAGAAGGAGACATCAAACAAGTCAATCGATACTTCATTAGTAACATTATCAAGGATGGGGGCACTGTTTTGCAGACAGCACGTAGTAGCGAGTTTCTCAAAAAAGAAGGAAGGGAAAAAGCATTCAAAAACCTAAAACGCTTTGGCATCGACAGTATCATCGTGATCGGTGGACGATTCCTTCCGCGGATTGCATCATTTCCTACAAGAATACCCCATCCACAGCATCGTAATTCCAGGGACAATTGATAATGATTTCTACGGAACCGATGCTACCATTGGCTTCGACACCGATGTCAACACTGCACTCGAGGCAATTAACAAGATTCGAGACACCGCGTCGTTACATTCACGATTATTCATCATAGAAGTCATGGGGCGAACCTCCGGACACATCGGCTTATACACCGGAATCGGTGGCGGCTTAAAAGATATTCTCATCCCAGAGTCACCCATAGACATCCAAACACTCGTCGCAGAGCTTGACAACCAACACAAAGCAGGCAAACAAAACAGTATTATTGTTTTAGCAGAAGGAGAGACCACAGGAGGAACAGCAGAGATAAAAACAGCAATCGAGAAAGTCATCAACTGGGACATTAAAGTACGCGTACTTGGCCATGCACAACGTGGTGGGGACCTAACAGCCTTTGACCGAGTAATTGCCAGTAGACTTGACTATGAATCAGTGCTTGCAGCCGGCAACAAAAACCATTGGAAGTCACCGTCTAAAAAAAAAATAATCATAGGGAAGCAAGTATTCTGTTTTCTATGTCATGGAGTCTTTTTTTATATTTGAGTAAATACTCAAATGAAAAATCATACATCACATCCCTAAGAATCAACGGCTTTGGTTCCACAAGTTGAAAATCAACCCTTCTTTCCGGATGTCGTAACGCTTGTCTGATTGAAGTTTCAGACAATATCCCTTCCCCTGCTTTTTTCAACGCGGACACGATTCGTCTAATCTGATTCCACAGAAACGTCTGCGCGTAAAAATCCAGGACCAAAAAACCTCTTTTTTCAGAGATGATAATGTTCTCTATATTACGAATTGGGTTTTTCAGAGGCTCAACCCGTGCAAAATTCTGAAAGTTATGCTCCCCAGTAAACAACCCAGCAGCAGACAGCATCCGGTCAACATCAAGACTGTTTTTTCGAAGATAATATCGATATTCTCTTCTCTCCGCATGACGTGGGTAAAAATCAGGTGTCACCAAACAAATCCCGTAGATAAAGACATCAGAGATATGTTTTGTTAGCGTTGAAAACACCTCATCTTTAGATACTGTCGTATCAAACGCACAGACATTCCCTAGTGCAGACACGCCTCTATCAGTGCGACTCGCAGTACGAAAGCAAGACATTCGTGCATCATCAAAAACCCTTTGGTCGATTAAAATATCTATGAGTGTTTGCTCAACGGTTCGCTGTCTTGGCTGACGTGCGTACCCGGAAAAACAGGTTCCATCATAGGCAAACTTCAAAGCAAACCTCATACATATACGACAAGTATTCCTCCCATAAAATCATATTGACATAAATAGCATAGTTCTATAAAAACCTAAGCGATACAAAAGGTGAACAGTATGTCACGAAAAAGAGAAATCGAAAAAAAACTAAAGACAATAAACGCAGAAATCGGGGATGTCATCCGTGTCATATGTGGCAAAGAGGAGTATGAGGGGGTACTTATGCCTCATCATGAGTTCAGCCAAGAGAACATCATCACGATAAAATTAAAAACAGGTTATAATATCGGTATTGCAGTCGATGAAAAAACAGAGATAACTCTTATACAGAAGCAAAAAACCATGGAAAAACCAGTAAAAAAAATACCTTTTGATCCGAAAAAACCAACTATCTCCATAATCGGCATGGGGGGAACAATCGCTTGTTATGTTGATTACCGTACAGGTGCGGTCCATCCTGCTTCATCCGCAGAGGAGCTTGCGTTCTCCGTCCCTGAGATCTTCGATCTCTGTAACGTTAGATCCCAGGTTGCATATCAGATGCTTAGTGAAAACATTGAGGTGACGCAGTGGCAGAGGCTTGCAACACTAATCGCAGAGGAGCTTAATAACGGTGTGACAGGGGTCGTAATCCCCCATGGGACCGATACTCTTGGATATACAGCAGCAGCATTATCATTCTTTCTGAAGAACCTATCTGGACCAGTAGTCCTTTTCGGAGCGCAACGATCAAGCGACCGGCCATCCTCAGATGCAGCGCAGAATCTCATCGCAGCGGTAACGGTAGCCGCAACCTCGGATCTTGGGGAGGTGGTCGTTGTGATGCATGGGGAAATCTCTGATGCATTTTCAACGATTCATAGAGGAACTAAGGTACGAAAATTCCATACCTCACGGCGGGACGCATTTCAAAGCGTAAATGATGTCCCCTTAGGAAGGGTGGAAAACGGAAAGCTAAGCCTACAAACTTCCTATAAAAAGAAAACCACAGGACCAGTCATCGTGGATTCTGCTATGGACCAAGATGTAGGAATCGTCTATTTCTATCCAGGATTAAAACCAGAGGATATCCCTCAGAAAAAAGGGGTTATCCTTGCTGGAACAGGTCTTGGACATGTGTCAGCAAAACTCCTTCCTTGTATCACCTCTCGTATCAACAACGGTTCCGTGTTTGTTATGACCTCGCAGTGTCTGTTCGGACGAGTCAATATGTATGTGTATTCAGTAGGACGTGACCTTATCAAAGCTGGGGTTTTTTCGGGTGAGGATATGCTCCCTGAGACTGCGTATATCAAACTTATGTGGGTGCTTGCCCATAAGAAAACCAGGCAAGAGGTCGAATCTCTTATGAGAGAAAACCTTGCGGGGGAGATATCAGAACGGACACGAACAGATGCTTTCCTCTCTATGAGAAATGAAACTACACAATCAGAATGCTAAGAGAAGACCCCGTGATAAGCAGTCTATTCCGGGACTAAAAAGAGAAAATCATCAAGCCGTACAGTTTTTACAATTTGGGTGTTGACTGGAGTTGATGTTGGTTTCCGAATCTCAACTGTAGTATAGATTTTAGGGTCCATTAGCTGGATTTCGTTTTTTGACTGACTGACTACAATCATCTCTCGGATAAGCTCCTTACCACCAAATATCTTCGAAGGCAAAATCTCATTTCCATCTATTACCCTCTTAGTCCATGTTGAGAGATCTATGCAACGGACCTTATGCTCATGAAGAGAGACAATCATCAAAAACGAATCGTCATATGAGAAGAAATCACCGTTTCGATATGCTGGTATCCGTACAAGATAGGTCATCCGATAAACTTCTCTACTGTCTTTCATTCCTACCATAGATGCGGATTGTTTGAAATTACCACCAAACTGCTCCTGCAGCTTCTTTGCTATCGAAAACGCGGTGGTTTTTTTACTAAGGAAAAAGTCAAGACCCTCACGTTTCACATCAATGTCTGTGATAAATAGTCCTCGTTTGCCATCTTTTTGATTTTGTTCTACTATGTTTTCCACAGTAGATCGAAATGTTTGTAGCTCTTCATCGGTGAACGCGCGTTTTTCAGCTCGTATCTGAATGATTGCCTCATAATACCCTCCTGCTTCCCTGGAACAGATATTACAGGTGTTATGTCGTATTCTGACGGTGAGGGAATGCTGTTCAGTGATTTGGTATTCCTGAAGAAAACCAGAGATGGAAACCGTACATAAAAGAACCCTGTTTTGCTCGTTGCACTTGGTTCGAATCTCAACGTTTTTCAGCTCAGGACTAATGGAAAACGCATCTTTAATGTGTCGTTTTAAAATGTCGTGAAAAGGCTCGTGAATCCAGGTATTTTTATTTTTATACGAGGAGCATCGGGGACAACATGTTATATCAAGAATTGCAGGTCCTTTGGAGAATTGTGTATGTTTCAGATAACAGCTTAGGCAGACACCGTTTCGAAAAATTGGTCCTTCTTTGCCACATTCTACACAAAACATACTTGTGTTTCACTCCTGTTAGGTTCGTTGGGTGAGATAGACGCCATAGATTATTAATCCTGCGCCCAGAAGGAAAAACACTGTTAGTTGTGCCCCAATGAAAAATGACATCAGAATCGTAAACAGCGGGATAAAATTAAGGAAGACAGCAGCTTTGCTTGCATCAATATGTTTTAAGGCATAGTACCATCCAAGATATCCAAAAATAGAACAAGCAAGAGCTAAGTAAAGGACTGCTCCCCAGCCATGCAGTGACATCTGTTGGAGAACTGGACCAATGTGGGAAAAAACAAAGGGCAGATAGAATAACGTCCCAAAAACAAACGCGTATGTGGTAATCACAAACTCATCGTAGGCTTTCAATAGTCGTTTTCCAAGAAATGAATACAGCGCCCAGGAGAACGCAGATAGCAGCATAAGTATGCTTCCGATGATAAAAAGATTATCGAAGGTCAACTGTTGCTTTGAGATATCGGAAAACATAATGACAAAGACACCGACAAACGAAATAACGATACCAATGATTCTTTTTTTTGTCAGAGGTTCATGTAAGAATAACCCAGAGAGAATTGCGATGAAAATCACATTGGTATTAATAAGCACAGAGGCGGTGGGAGCATTTGTGTAGGAAATACCAAGGAACTGAAAAAGGTATAAGAGCGTCACACCTGTAAGACCAAGGGCGACAAGCCAGGGAATCTCCTTTCTTGGAAGAGCTATGGGTTTTTTCTGAACAAGAACAAGAAGAACCATTAAGGGTGTGGCCACAAGGAACCGCAGAAACCCCAAATCAGTAGGATTTATCTCATTTGTTGTTATTTCTACGATAATAAACGAGCCTGCCCAGAAAAAAGAAACAAGAACAAGCAAAGGAATGATAATAAGAGTCTTGTTCATAAGTATCGATAAACCAGGTTTAGGTTATAAAACGATATCTCTGAAGGTTTCCTGCTTAGAAAAATAGATTGTAGAATTGTGTATCATTTGGTTAGAGTAAACAAATCGAACGTAAAACCATCTGGTTTCTTTGCCTGGAATGTCAATACAGATGAATCTACCATTATCAGACAATAATGATAAGTTTTTTCTGAGTAGATTGTCCATGGGCTATGGCCGACGTTATAGAGAGGAGCTCCCCCACCACCTGTGACGATATACGTAACATTATTGACGTAACTGCGTTCATAGCTATGTTCATGACCATTAAACACAATATCAACATCAGAATGTTCAAAGACTGGTGCCCATATCTTCTGTAAAAGTGTCGTATTCCCATGGTTCCCTGAGCTATATAACGGGTGATGGAAAAAGACAATCGTAAATGGTTTATCGTGTGTCCATAGATCCCAAAGAAGCCAGAAATACTGTGTAAATCGATATGCATAACGTGGGTTTGAATTCAGGCCGATGAAATGCACAGGTCCATTGTCAAAAGAATACCAACATTCAATAAACGGAAGGGAAAAATAATAAAAATAAAGAGCACTGGATTGTTCATGGTTTCCAAGAACCGGGTAGAACGTGCTATTATGGGTAAATGGCGATGCAGAGAAAAAATCAACCCAATCACATGGCTTTCTTCCGTTATCAACCAAATCCCCCGTATGAAGGACAAACATAGGAGTATCTTGTTCTATGGCCTGGGCTACTTGTAATGCGCTTTGCCAGTTGTCCCATCCTCCCCGCGAGTCACCGTAGATGACGAATCGAATCGCCTCATTGCTGGGAAACGCTGTGCAGAATCTATATGAGGGACTCTCCGTTCCATCGGATACAACAGAATAATGATACTGTCGACCGGGGGCTAACTCGTTAATCTTTATGGAGTGAAATGTATGTGCAAGAATATGGTTCTCCACAGTGATGTTATCAAGCGCTGGGCTTGTACCCCAATGTACCTCATCTCGTTTTGTTGATGGAATAGTCATCCAAGAAACAATCACGGAGGAACTTTGCGATTGCTGGATGTATGGACCAACAATCTTTATAGATATCCTTTTTCAATACATCTATTCTGATTTAAATTTTTTCTGATAATACACGATAATTACAGTGAAAATTCAGAAAGCTACATCCTTTTGGTTATATCTACGATGAAAGCATATTTTTTATTTTCGGTAAGAACCGTAAAGAACCATGATACTACCTGTACAACAAGACGCTTTAAAGAAAATAGACAAAACAGGAAGTGAGGAGTGAATAAAAATGATGATCGTTGGTCAAGTGTCAAGCCCCGAGGAAGCAACCGAAGTGGAATTTATCGCAAAATCCTTTGTCGTGGCAAACCGCGCACGTGTCCTTGCCTTGAAACTGCGAGAGGGATAAAAAGATGGGAAAAAAAAACAAAGGGAAGAAAAATATCCCCTCTGACATCCCGATCATTTGGGTTAACATCATCGATGGAGAGTAACCCTATCTCTCCTTATGATTTTACAGCTCTAGATGGTTTTTTAGGGGTTTTTTTGTTGTTTTTCCCTCATATGGTTCATCGGATTCGCTGATGTTTTTGCCACTCTCAAGAGTCCCATCGGTAAGACCTTCATCAAGAAGGACATCGTACTCCACCTTGTATTCACCAGGGTCTCCCTCTGAGAATCGGAAGTTTTTCTCACGGCATAAGGCGATCATCGGGTAGTTATCCTTCAACACGACTCCTGTGATTTTCGTTAGGTTCTTATCCTTGGCAATTTCTATTAAGAAGTCAAGAAACCGGGAACCTAACCCTTGTCGCTGCCATTCATCGGTCACAACAAGTGCGAATTCACATTCATCCTTTTTCATCGGGTCAACAATAAGTCGGGCTACACCAAGGATCCTTTTTTTACCATTTTCAGTGACGATGGCGACGACACCTATTTCTCGGTCGTAATCGATATTGCAGTAGCGGGTTCGAACCTCATGAGGGGTCTCCTTAATGATTCTGAAAAAGCGGTATCGAATGGTCTCCTCAGAGAAACTTTTGAACATCTCAAGCCACATGTCCTCATCCTCTGGTCTTATCGGCCGAAGTTCAATCTCTGTGTCATCTTTTAGCTTAATTTGTTTGTTATATTTCATGGGATAGGGGGTGATGATGAGATGCGGATGGTTGTCTGGTTCAGAGTCAAGGATGATCCTTGCATCAACAGCGATAAGCTGGTTTCCTTGCGGTATCAAGGGATTGATATCGACTTCTTTGATTTCTGGATGATCAATAAGCATCTGAGAAAATTTAATCATGGTTTCTTCTACAGAGTTCATATTCACCGGTGGGATGTTGCGGAATCCTTTCAACAACTCGTAGGCTTTTGTTTTTTCGATGATGCGTTGTGCCAAGGTCTGATTTAAAGGGGGGAACCCAACCGCCCTATCCTTGAACAGCTCGGTGAAAATTCCACCTAAACCAAACAGAATAACAGAGCCGAACACTAGGTCTTTCTTTGAGCCTAGAATCAATTCATATCCCCAGTTTTTTATAAATTTCTGAACAGTAACCCCAAGAATCTTTGCATCTGGGACTTTTTCTTTTGCCTTTTTTGTCATCTCACGGAATGCCTTGCGAATATCCTCTTCACAGCGTAAGTCCAATACAACCCCATCGACATCGCTTTTATGGACGATTTGCGGAGATAAAATTTTCATCACCACAGGGTAACCAATCTTCTCTGCTGCTTTGACTGCTTTCTCTCCGGTGTCTGCAATGATTGGCGTTGTCGTGGTAATACCATAGAGTTCAAGGAATGTCTTTGCTTCACTTTCGTTAAGCAGCGTTCTTTTCTCCTTCGCCGCTGAATTCAAGATTTTTTTTACAATCTCAGTATGAGCAGGTGTTTGGATATCAAGCTCCTGTGGAGTCTCATAGAGTTGCTCTAAATGTCGCTCATAATGGTAAAGATACATGTAAGATTCAACCGCTTCATCAGGAGACGCGTATGTTGGGATATTATTTCGATTCAGTATCTCCCGGGAGTGATACACACTTGCCTCGCCAATTAACGAGGTAAGAATAGGTTTTGTTGACTTTCGTGCGATATCCACAAGCCGGTCTGCAAGTTTCTTAGGGTCAGCCATGACCTGAGGGACAGAGAGAATCAACAATCCATCGATATTCTTATCCTCTAGGCAGATCTCAATTGCTTTCTGATATCGATCCTCATCGCCATCCCCGATTATATCAACCGGGTTGCTATGACTCCAATGAACAGGCAGCACCTTGTTAAGCTTCTCAATTGTTTCCGGTGAGAGTTGCGCAAGCTTTCCACCCTTCTCGATAATTGAGTCAGTAGCAAGAACCCCAGGTCCCCCTGCATTGGTGACAATCGCGATATTCGGCCCCATCGGACGAGGTTGTTTTGCTAAAATTGATGAACAATTGAACAAATCCATGATGTCCATCACCCTGACGACCCCCGACCTGCGGAACGCCGCGTCATAAATGATATCCTCCCCAGCAAGCGCACCAGTATGGGACGATGCTGCCTTAGCACCTTCTTTATAACGACCTGATTTGATCACAATAATTGGTTTTGCTCTAGCAAACCCCTTTGTTGCGCTCATGAACTTCTTTGCATCGGTGATTGACTCGATGTACAGGACGATACTGCGCGTATGAATGTCCATCCCGAAATAATCAATCAGATCACCGAAATCAACATCAAGCATGGAACCAACGGAGACAAAGGAGGAAAACCCAACCTTTGCTGCTGCCGCCCAATCAAGGATGGCACCACAAACTGCACCGCTCTGCGAGAGCAACGCGATGTTTCCTTTGTCAGGCATGGATCCAGCAAAGGTTGCATTAAGATTCAGATATGGCATGATAAAGCCAACGCAGTTCGGGCCGACAATCCTCAAATCATATTTTTTCTTCAAATCCAATAAACGTTTCTCCCGCGCGACTCCTTCAGCCCCGATCTCCTTAAATCCCGCTGAGATGATAAGAATACCTCTAACACCGCGTATCCCACATTGCTCTACAATATCACAGACCGCGATAGCAGGAGTACACACAATCGCAAGGTCAACGACCTTCGGAACAGCGTTGATTGACGAGTAGGCTTGAACCCCCTGTACGCTCTCCCGTTTGTGATTCACTGGATAGACGATACCATCATAACCAGAGCCTATCAGATTCCTAAAAATCCTATATCCTGCTGAGCCTAGCGTGTCGCTTGCACCAATAACGGCGATGCTTTTTGGTTTGAAAATCTTATCAAGTTTTGATCCACTCATTGTGCGTCCCTCCAGATAAGGACCGATTGAGCGCCGAAGCCACGAAAGCAGAATCGATTATATAATCTTATCGACCCTTCTTATATATTTAAAAAAATAAAAAAAGGGAAAGCATTACACATGCTGCTCAGCCATCACCTTGTACATTTTATAACGAGCAATCACCTGCTCCTCAAGTTTTTTATGCAATCGCTCCGCTTCTCCAGGAAAGGTTTTTGTCAATGCCGCATACCGAACTTCACCCATTAGGAAATCATGAATCGTTCCATTCGGCTCACCAGAGTCCAACTGGAAGGGGTTCTTACCCTCAGTCACCAACCGCGGATCATACCGGTACAACAGCCAGTACCCAGATTCCACCGCCCGTTTTTCTTCCTTCTGGGATTTCCCCATACCAGCTTTTATCCCATGGTTGATACAAGGAGCATAGGCTATAATCAACGAAGGACCACGATAGGATTCTGCCTCCTTGACTGCCTTTAAGAACTGATTCTTATTGGCACCCAAGGAAACCGATGTGACATACACATACCCGTAGCTCATCGCAATCAACCCAAGGTCTTTTTTCTTTGTCTTCTTCCCGGATTCCGCAAACTTCGCAATCGATCCTATTGGTGTCGCCTTCGAAGACTGCCCACCAGTATTTGAGTATAACTCCGTATCAAAGACTAGTAGGTTAACATCCTCGTTCATCGCAATAACATGATCAAGACCACCATAGCCGATATCATAAGCCCAGCCGTCACCTCCAACACACCAAATCGATTTCTTTGTAAGCATATCACGTGACTCCCAGATCTCGTGAAATAGCGGGTCATCATGATTCTTTTCTAGTAATGTTTTAATGTTTTCTGCGACACTCTTTGATTCTTCAGCATCATACATATGGTCGAGCCACCCGGTGAACGCAGCCTTGAGATCACCAGAGGTTTTTTCAAGGGCTTGGGTGATGAGATCTGCGAGTTTCTCCCTTCGTTGTATCGTTCCAAGTGCCATACCAAACCCATATTCTGCGTTATCCTCAAAAAGCGAGTTTGCCCAGGCAGGGCCATAACCCTTCTCATTGGTTGTAAACGGCACTGAAGGCGCAGAGCCACCCCAGATAGAGGAGCACCCTGTTGCATTAGCAATTATCATCCGGTCGCCGAATAACTGTGTAATCGTCTTTAAATATGGTGTTTCCCCACATCCCGAACATGCCCCGGAGAACTCAAATAGAGGCTTTTGAAATTGCGAGCCTTTCACAGTAAATTTATCAAACCCACCAGACCGAACAGGGATTCTTTCGCTGTAGTGCTGATATGCTATTTGTGTGCCCATCTGGGTGGCAATTGGTTTCATCACAAGTGCTTTCTCTTTTGCAGGGCAGATGTCAGCACAGTTCCCACACCCCATACAATCCTCTGTGTAAACTTGAATGCGGAACAATAAACTCTCCGTCTCTTTTCCAATCGCTTTTTTCGCAGTGTAGCCTTTGGGTGCTTTCTGCATTTCTTTGGAGGTCAATAGCACCGGTCGAATCGCTGCGTGAGGACAGACCATTGCACACTGGTTACATTGGATACATTTATCCATAATCCATTCAGGAACATTAATCGCGACACCGCGTTTTTCATATTTTGTTGTCCCCGATGGGAAAATGCCTGCTGGAGTAAAGGCACTAACAGGGAGTTTATCTCCTTGTTGAGCAAGCATCGGGCACATTACTTTTTCAACAAACTCAGGAATATTTCCCTTCAGCGTTTTTTCTGGTGGCAATGACTCCCATGAAGACGGGTATCGTATCTCTTTTAATTCTTGTAAAGCTGTATCAACTGCTTTCCAGTTCATTTCAATTACTTTCTGTCCTTTCTTGCTATAGGTTTTCGCGATCGCGTCTTTGAGATATTGTATCACCTCTTCAATTGGTAGCACATTGGAGAGTTTGAAAAACACGGTTTGCATAATCATGTTGATACGGCCACCAAGACCGATGTCCTCCGCGATTTTCACCGCGTCGATAGTGTAAAACTTCAAATGTCTCCGTGCGATGGTTTTTTTCAGTGAATTCGGCAGACATGTATGCATCTCATCTAAGGTCCATGGGGAGTTAAGCACAAAAGTGCCACCATCACGGATACCTTCTAAAAGGTCGTATTTATTAACATAGGATGGCTGATGGCATGCGATGTAATCAGCTTTTTCAATGAGATAGGATGAATGAATCGGTGATTTCCCAAAGCGAAGATGCGACATAGTAACCCCACCGGATTTCTTCGAATCATACGCGAAATACCCTTGGACATACATAGGAGTATTATCCCCGATTATTTTGATCGCGTCTTTGTTTGCACCAACGGTTCCGTCCCCCCCGATACCCCAGAATTTACAGCGTATCAATCCCTCTGGACCGGTATCAATCTGTTCTCCTAATGGAAGCGACGTATGTGTGACATCATCGACGATCCCAACGGTGAAGTGGTTCTTTGGTGAGGGAAGCTTCAAATTATCAAACACTGCTTTTGCCATGGTAGGTGTAAAATCCTTAGAGCCAAGTCCATACCGACCGCCTACAACAAGTGGATGGATGTTTCGGTCATGTAGCACGCTACACACGTCAAGGTACAATGGCTCTCCAAAAGCAATTGCTTCCTTTGTTCGATCTAAGACCGCTATTTTCTTGATGGTCTTTGGTAATACATCAATGAAATGATCTGCGGAGAATGGGCGATACAAACGGACTTTGATTAGCCCGACTTTCTCGCCTTTTTTATTTAGGTAGTTGACTGTTTCCTCAACAATTTCGCACCCTGATCCCATCATTATAATAATCCGATCAGCATCAGGAGCGCCAACATAATCAAATAAATGATAAGTTCGACCAGTAAGAGCTGCTACTTTTTTCATTTCCTCCTCTACGATAGTAGGGACTTTCTGATAAAAAGAATTGGCTGCCTCAGTCAACTGGAAGTAGATATCAGGGTTCTGCGCGGTCCCTCGTTGATGTGGATGCTCTGGATTTAATGCACGCTGTCGATGCCTTCTGATGGAATCCCAATTTACTAGTTTCTTAATATCTTCGTAGTCGATCATCTCGATTTTCTGGATCTCATGAGAAATTCGGAATCCATCGAAGAAATGGAGAAACGGGATACTAGCCTGTAATGTAGAAAGATGTGCAACCAACGCAAGATCCATGACCTCCTGCACTGAATTTGATGATAGAAGCGCAAAACCTGTTGTCCGTGCTGCCATCACATCCTGATGATCCCCAAAGATCGAAAGCGCCTGTCCAGCGATTGCACGAGCGCTAACATGGAATACACAGGGCATCAGCTCCCCAGAAATCTTATACATATTCGGGATCATAAGAAGTAAACCCTGAGACGCGGTAAATGTTGTGGCACAGGCACCAGCTGAGAGTGCACCATGTACCGCACCAGCTGCACCACCCTCTGATTGCATCTCTGATACCTTGAGAACTTGATTGAAAATGTTTTTTCTCCCATATGCTGCCCATGCATCAACTTCCTCACCCATCGGCGAGGAGGGGGTAATGGGGTAGATAGCGGCAACATCGCTAAAAGCATAGGCGATGTGTGCTGCTGCGGTATTTCCATCAACGCTTTTCATTACTATTGTTTTTTTGTTGTTTTTTGTTTGCATCATGGTTTGTTGTTTGGTCATGAAAAACATCTCTTGAGAAGAAAATCTCATCTGTTTTGTTTATAAGTATTCGTAGACTAACTAATCGGTATCCGGGGTCTCTAGATAAACGTTTTGTTACTCGTAAAAACAGGTCAAAATTCCCAATATTCACCAAGGGCACGTTTCAACTGGGAGACGACGTGGTGAACCGCTACAGGGCTCGTATCAGGGATTTCTGCTTCCTTAAGAAAGTCTTGTTTGCCGATAAGACCACAAAAAATGTTATAATATGATTTGACGCACGCAATGCTATTGTATCCACCCCCAAGGAGGACAAGGAGTTTTTGACAAGTCTCTTGCGAGAGTATTGCAACTTGTTTTGCGAGATAATAATAGGTCTGGTATGTAAGGTTGAGGTCAGCTAATGGATCTGAGTGATGGGTATCCACACCAGATTGAAACAGGATGATGTTTGGTTTGTATAGTCTGGTGATTAGTGGTACGATTTCTTGAAAAGCTTTTATATAGCTTTTACCACCTGTTCCTGGGGGAAGAGGAAGGTTAATGGTGTACCCAGCAGCATCCTCCCGACCTATGGTTTCAACGCTTCCAGTTCCAGGATATAAGGTCCTTCCATCTTGATGAAACGATAGGTTTAAGACTGTTTTATCATCATAATAGATATCCTGTGTGCCGTTTCCATGGTGGACATCGAGGTCAATAATCATGAATCGCTTCAATTTTTCTTTCTCTCTTAAATATTCAATCGTAATTGCAATATCGTTAAAGAAACAAAACCCGGAAGAATGCCCTTTGCTTGCATGGTGAAAGCCGGCCAGTGGATTAACGGCGATGCGAAATCCTTCAAAAAGCTTTTCACCTGCGTGTATACTTCCACCGGTCGCTAAACATGCAATTTCGAAAATCCCTTTTGGTGTTGGCGTGTCACCTGATAACCATCCGCCAGTCTGACTGAGTTTTTTTACATGTTTCAAGTAGGCGGAATCATGCACTTTGAGGATATCTGCTTCCGTTGCTTTTTTTGGGGTAAATATCTGAAACTCGGATAGTATACTTTGTTCTTTTAGATACGTCATGGTATTTCTTGGTTTATCGCCAACAAGTGGGTGAGCTATTCCCAGATCATATTTGTTAAAATCCTCATGATAGATAACTGCGTATTTCATTAGGATCGATAAGGAAATCGTAATGGTGCTAAAAAGGTTCCCTTCTCCATATAGTCCTTTAGAGGAAACTTCATTAATCTCTTAATCTCTTAAGTAGTTATATAAAAACTGATTACCACTTTTGTATGATTTTTTTGGAGAGGAGAACTGTAAATTTGTTAAAATGGAAACACTCAGACATTTGAGTAAATTTAGTGATTGTCATAAACAGTTTTTTGTATGAACTCGAACCGAAGCATTAAACTACTTAAAAATTTATTATAGAAACTAGGGTTTGATTAAAAAAGAAAGTACGATTTGATTATGTTACTTATCAGAGGTATAAAAAATTTTGAAACAATCGGTAAAATATTTATCGCAGAAATAAAAAAAATGATAACCAAATCATATGTATAACATATAAAAATAAAAAAAGGTGAAGGAATTATGGAAGACGAGAAAAAAGGAAGTGTTGAAGAAGCAGCTGAAAAAACAGGGGAAGTGCTTGGAAAAGGAGTTAAAAAAGGATGGGGGGCTTTTAAGGCATTTGGAAAAGGAGTAAAAGAAGGAGTCACTAAAGAAAAAAAAGAAGAAAAAAAAGAATAAAAACTTCTTCTCATTTTTTACACATTACCAGAGACATCTGAGATATTCTCATTCAAAACGATTATTTTAATATAAATTAAAAAAAACTTCAAAAAATCCTAGGAAGAAAATAGATTTATATAATATCAGTTCGTATAGTAATCTGATGAGTTCCCTAGTGAAAAAAAGTATTAGTTCCTTCGTAGTAGGTTGTATGATTATCCTTTTTCTTGCACCAAGATTCGCTCCTCAGATTCAAGCCTTTGACATTCTCCCTTCAAAACAGTTGAGTAGACCAGATGGTTTTTCTGGAAATATCACGAATCTTTCGATAGAACATATTGTCGGTGGTCTTGGATTAACAGCTGTAATGATAAACAATGGAAATGTCCCTTTGAACAATATCTCGGTGTCAATCGGTATGACTAATGGTTACTTGGTTCGATTAAAAACAAGCACTCTTCTGATACCAAGCCTTGCGATAAACGAATCCACAGACATCCATATCAAACTTATTGGTATTAGTCTTGGAAAAATTTTTCCATTAACCGGGATCATCATAATTGTTAACTTCTCTGAATGTCTTCAAAAAGAACTACGAATCGTCACTATGGTGCTTGGTCCCTTTACAAAAATCATCACTACCTATTTCACAGGGGAGGCGTTTAACGGTTACACCCTGTTTTCTCCTGAGTATTCTAAAAAAACCTTATTGATGGACAAACAAGGCAACATTGTTCATACATGGGAAAGCAAGTATCTTCAGGGTCTTGGACTATCACTCTTAAAAAATGGGGATCTTCTCCGCACCATCCTGTTATTCAATAATCCGGTGTTTATCGCAGGAGGGATGACCGGAGGAATAGAGCTTTTTGACTGGAATGGAACAAAACGTTGGCAGTATAACTATTCAAATAATCAGCATTGCCTGCATCACGATTTTACAACTTTGCCAAACGACAATATCCTTATGATCGCGTGGGAATATAAAACAGCTGATGAAGCAATCGTTGCAGGTCGGGATCCTAATTCTTTACCCACTGGAGAATTATGGCCTGATCATATAATTGAGGTTCAACGTACAGGCCCTTTCCAAGGAATCATCGTCTGGGAATGGCATGTCTGGGATCACCTCATACAAGATTTCGATCCGACGAAACAGAATTACGGGATTGTAGAGGAACATCCCGAGTTAATCGACATTAATTATGATAGTGAAGTAGGCAAACAACGTGCAGATTGGAATCATGTCAATTCAATTGATTATAGCGAGGAGTTCGATCAGATACTTATTAGCGTTAAAAATTTTCATGAAATATGGGTCATTGATCATAGCACTACAACAGAGGAAGCCACGGGTCATTACGGTGGGAACAGTGGGAAAGGCGGGGATCTTCTTTACCGTTGGGGAAATCCTGCAGCGTATCGACGAGGGACATCCAATGATAGAAAATTATTCGCCCAGCATGATGCTTCGTGGATAAAACCAGGATGTCCTGGTGAAGGTAATATCCTTGTCTTTAATAATGGCCAAGGGCGACCTGAAGGGCAATACTCGTCCGTGGATGAGTTTATTCCTCCTGTTGATAAAACCGGACATTACTATCTAGAACCTGATACAGCGTATGGGCCAGAAGAACTAGCATGGAGCTATAGTGCCACAAATCCGTTTGATTTTTTTGCAGGATATCTATCAAGTGCTCAGCGTCTGCTAAATGGAAACACACTAATCTGCGATGGGGATCATGGTCATTTTTTTGAAGTGACGGAAGAAAAAAAGACGGTCTGGATGTACCAAAATATGATTCCTAACCCTATAGCAAATCAAGTTTTCAAAGTCATTTGTTATGCGCCTGATTACCCAGGTCTTAGATACCTGTAGAAGTAGATTTTAATACCAAGATCTATCGAGCATGGAACACTTGCAAAAATTAGAAAAAATAAGAATAAAATACATATATTAATCTTCTTCTTTGTATAATAATCTGACCGAAAAAAATATATAGTATACGTTCTATTTAAAGAATTGATAAAATTTAAAGTGGAGGCAAAAAAATGTTGAAAAAATCAATACTAAAGGCAGCTTTAGTCATAGTTATCGCCTTAGCAATGTGTCTTCCTGTATCGGCGATACCAACAAAGACAAGAACTGATAGTGTCGTTTCGTTAAATCCAGGAACGACAAATAGAGACATTATCTTTCAAGATGGGTTTGAAAACTATACTGATTGGCTCACCAACTTCCCACCATGGACCTGTATTGATGTTGATGGTAGTCCGACATTTGGTCATAGTGCCGTTTCATGGCCAAATCAATGGTCAGCCTATGCGTTTATCATTTTTAATCCTTCAACAACCACACCACCGCAATCAGGCACAGAATGGCAGCCTCATTCAGGCAGCAAAATGGTTATGGGAATTAACGAAGACAATGTTGGATATATCAGTGACGATTGGTTGATTACTCCGCAGCTCACTGGTGATTATGATAACGTCAGTTTCTGGGCACGTTCATTTAGCGACCAATATAATTTTGAAAGGTTCACTGTCAGTGTCTCAACCACCGATACCAACCCATCAAGCTTCACGAAAATATCACCTGGATCTTATATCCAGCCACCACTAACCTGGACGCTATACACATTTGATATTTCTAGCTATGCTGGTCAAAGCATATACATCGGAATAAACGATATATCGGTAGACTCCTGGATGCTGTTTATTGATGATTTTGAAGTCACAGGTGGCGGGGGCGGAGACACTATACCACCAGTTACAACTGCAACTCTTGAAGGAAATGAAAGCGGTGGAGTCTACGTATCCGATGTAAAAGTAACGTTATCTGCAACTGACTCTGGCTCTGGTGTGAACTACACCATGTACAAGATTGATGATGGGACATGGAACACCTACACAGCACCATTCATGGTCACAGGAAACGGAAATCACACCGTAGCTTTCTACTCGGTCGATATCGCAGGAAATGTTGAAGACGAAAAATCAGAAGAGTTCACAATCCAATACCCAATCGAAGTCACCGTAAAAGGAGGATTAGGAATCACAGTAACCATCAAAAACACAGGAACCTCAGAAATTACAGGCGTCGAATGGAGCATCGCCCTTGAAGGAGGATTCCTCTTTAAAGGAGATTACGCAGAAGGGACTATCCTCCAGATCCCAGCTGGTTCCGAATCTGAAAAGAAACATTCGGTCCTTGGGTTTGGGAAGACAACGATCACCGTAACCGTTAATGGCGCTGCGACAACCAAAACAGGATTTGTCTTACTGTTCTTCGTAATCGGGGTTAAATAATACCCCTCTCTTTTTTTTATTAGGATTAAACAGGAAATAAGCTCTTCAATTATTACAGCGATTTGAAAAAAAATACGTTGAGAAGGTTTTTTAGTTAAGAACGTATATGTTTTTCTTCTCGCAGATTTCTCTGAGTTGTTTTGGCCAGACCGTCACACTAACTTCACCGAGATGAGCTTTTTTCAAAAGGTACATATATGTTCGAGACTGCCCTATTCCACCCCCAATACTTAATGGAATTTTATTGTTAAGAATTGCTTGATGATATGGACGAGTAAGGAAGTCATTTTGACCTGAAAGTTCAAGTTGTTTTTTTAATGTGTCTGCAGTGACACGAATTCCCATGGAAGACAGTTCGTGACGGCGTTGTGTCACAGGGTTCCAAACTAAGATATCTCCATTCAATCCCTGAGTCTTTTTCCCCGATTCATTAGAAGTATCAGTAATCCAATCATCATAATCGGCAGCACGCATCTCATGAGGGTAACCGTCTTTTAAAATTGAACCGATACCGATAATGAAGATCGCAGGATGATCTTGAAGAATTGCCGTTTCGCGTTGTTTTCTTGGTAAATCGGGGTACATGTCAAGAATATCTTCGGCGTGGAAGAATTCAAGTTGGTCTGGAAGATTTGGAATTGTTTTTGACTCGAGTTGTGGAAACTGATCAAGGACAAGATGTTCTGCACCTTTGAAGACCTTCCAGATTTTTTTCACAGTATCTTTGAGGTAATGAAGGTTTCTTTGATCTTTCGAGATGACCTTCTCCCAGTCCCATTGATCTACATAAGAGCTATGGTCATGGTCAAGGAAATAGTCTTTCCGAACTGCTCGCATGTCTGTGTTTAGACCCTCACCAACATTCATATCAAATTCCTTAAGGGCCATACGTTTCCATTTCGTAGCTGCTTGAATAATCTGACCTTGAATACGTGGTTGTATACCTAATCCACAAGGGAATTCAACCGGCGTGCGTGAGCCGTCTCTATCAAGGTAATCATTTACGCCACTTTCTTTATCAACGATAAGAGGAACAGTTACCATTATGAGATTAAGTTCTTTGTTCAAATGTTCTTCAATATAGTGCTTTGCAGTAAAAATCGCCTTTTGGGTTTCCTTTGGTGTTAATAACGATTTATAGCTTTTCGGAAGCACTTTTTCAACTTCATTATAAGTACCAATTCCAGGACCAGCAAGATCCGCTTTTTTATTTGTCATCATAGTCATCTATCCTTCTTCCAGGCAAATCTAAAGAGATATTTAAATCTTT
Source organism: Thermoplasmatales archaeon SM1-50 (assembly GCA_001595945.1). Lineage (GTDB taxonomy): Archaea > Thermoplasmatota > E2 > DHVEG-1 > DHVEG-1 > SM1-50. The sequence continues at coordinate 88,993 of LSSI01000025.1, read as the reverse complement.
ATCATGTTTTAAAACGAAAAATTCAGAAAAAATATAAAAAAATAAAAGGGAGACATTAACTAAGTATTTTCTTTGTTTGTTATTGTAAGAACATCGATTTTTACGATAAGTCGTTTCCCTGCCAAGAGATGATTGAGATCCAATGTAAAGGTCTGCTCATCCATGGCAATTATGGTACCGACAAATGATTTTCCCGTGGGCGCATCAATCTTAATACGAGAGCCAACCTCCAAAGTTACCTCAGATTTAAATACTGATTTTGGCACCTGTATCACAAGATCGTCAATATGAGGACCAAATGCATCCTCGGCTTCCAAAGTGATCGTCTTTGATTGCCCCTCAGCCATCTGCTCTAACGCTTTCTCAACGACGGGAAAGAATTTCCCCTCTCCAATGACTAACTGAAGAGGACTTTCCGCATCAGTCTTATAACAAAGTTCGCCATTTTCTAATTTTGCCTCACATACAACCTGAACCGTATCTCCTTCTTTAATGGTCTTCATGATTTCTCCATCCAAGTATTTATCCAACAAACAAAAAGAACACACTATTCAGGAGTGATGTGCATCACTTTCATCCGCAGGATAGACATTCTTATCACGCGATGGTACTTAAATATTTTTGTTTTATCGTCATTACAGCGGGCATAACCCAGTAGGGCATCCACCTGCGTAATCAGTTGTCACCACGATTGATTTTCCTGTGCCAAGGTATAGGACCTGCTCAGGCTTACTCCCATAGCGGTAAATCGTTATTCCTTTGCATTTTAACCTCCATGCGAGCAGATAGATATTCTTCACATCTTTTTGGGTGCTGTATTTAGGTAGATTAACGGTTTTACTCACTGCATTATCCACATGTTGTTGGAATGTCGCTTGCATTCGGACATGAACCTCTGGTGGTATATCAAAGGAGGTCACAAAGATTTTTTTTAGATCAACAGGCAATCTTAGACGCCTGATAGTTCCGGTTTTTGAAATCAGACGAATCAATTCTTCTGAATAGAGGTCACGTTGTATCAATTCCCGTTTGAATGTCTCGTTTATCTCGGGTAATTGTTTTCCTTCCATAACTCGTCGGAGGAACGCTAATGCAAATACTGGTTCAATGCCTGAGGAACATCCCGCTATGATGCTAATGGTCCCAGTTGGCGCGATTGTTACACAGGTCGCGTTGCGCATAGCAGGATAAGTCTTTGTCAAGGTGCTATGATTAAAATTCGTAAACGACCCTCGTTCTTTTCCAAGTTCCACTGATTTTTCTCGTGCTTCTTTTGCAATGAAGTTGATGAGCCGTTCGCCAAGTTGCAACCCTTGTTTGCTGTCATACGGAATCCTAAGCATGAACAGCATATCAGCAAATCCCATCACACCAATACCGATCTTTCTGTTTGCTTTTGTAATAGTTTCTGTCTCTTTCAAAGGATACACATTTGCATCGATCACATTATCTAAGAAATGGACGGCAAGTTGTGTTATCTCTCGTAGCTTCTTCCAATTAAGTTTTCTATTATGTACCATTTTAGCAAGATTAATGCTGCCAAGATTACACGATTCATAGGACAACAATGGGACTTCACCACAGGGGTTAGTCGCCTCGATAAGACCAAGATCTTTGAGTGGATGTTTTCTGTTAATCTCATCGACGAACAATAATCCCGGGTCACCGGTCTCCCAGGCGTTGTGCACAATCATCTCAAATAGGTCTGCAGCATTGATCTTCTGAACAATCTTATCAGTCTTTGGGCTGCGTAACACAACCGTGCCTTTTTTTAACACCTTTTTCATGAATGTATCGGTTACTGCAACAGAGATGTTGAAGTTTGATAGTCGTTTGCCCGTTTTTGCGGTTACGAACTCCGGGAGATCAGGATGGGTGCAATGGAGAATACCGATATTGGCCCCACGGCGTTTCCCTCCCTGTTTAATCACATCGGTTGTACTGTCAAAAATTCTCATAAATGAGATTGGACCACTTGCAACGCCTTTTGTGCTTTTCACAATCGCACCTTTCTCTCGTAAACGACTAAAACTAAACCCAGTTCCTCCACCTGATTGCTGAATTAAAGCCATGTTCTTAAGTGTTGTAAAAATACCCTCAAGGCTATCTTCAATAGGAAGGACAAAACAAGCAGACAGTTGACCAAGTTTTGTTCCGGCATTCATAAGTGTTGGCGAGTTTGGTAGAAACTCTAGATTCCGCATCGCTGAGTAAAATTTTTCCTCTGTTTTTGTTGGATCTTTTCCGTATAAACTATCTTGCTTTGCGATCGCATGTGCGACCCTTCGGAAGAGCTGTGTTGGAGTTTCAATAATCTTCCCTTCCTCATTTTTTACGAGGTATCGTTCCTCTAGGACTTTGAGGGCGTTGACTTGAAGCTTCAGATCATCCCGTATCTTGAAATACTGTTTTATTTCCCTGGCAATCCCCCGAGATCGTCGATATAGAGAGTATGCTTTATAGATGCGTTGTTCTTTTTGCTCAAGGACCTCTTCGACGGTATCCTGAATCTGCTCAATGGTAGGGATACCACCGTGAAACGTTGATTGTTTTGATTGGAGTAATTCCACTATTCTCCTAGTAAGAGTTTCGGTTTTTTTTCTGTTGATTATATCCAAGGCATGCATCGCTTTCTGAATAGCGATCGTAATTTTCTCAGCATCAAATGGAACAATTTCGCCAGTTCTTTTTCGAACATGCGTAATATTCATAGGTTCTAATCGCTGTTTCGTTATAAAAATATATATGACCCTCAAGGCAGGTAAGATGAAAGGAATGGTCATAAAAAGAGGAAATTGTTATCAATTAATACAAAATGAAGTTACTGTATTTTACAAGAGATAAGTTTTTATTCAATCGGTGGACTTCCTTTTATTGTGTATCTAGGAATCATCGCTTTTCTTTTATTTGTTATCACAGGATTGATTGCGATGTTTAGGAAGAAAGGAAAAACGAATATCTCGGTGAAGTGGCATTTTTGGTTTGCGTATCTTGCACTTTTTCTTGGGGTATATACCTCTTCTTAGGCATATTTTCATATATATAAATAAATATATTCTATTATCACGCTTCCATTATAGCTTCCATTATATTATAATAATTGCTTACTCTTCTGATTTCCACAAGGAAAAGCGGGGAGCTTCATCTTCTTTCTTCGGATTTTGATGTAGCATGACATTAAAAAGAGTATACTGGAGTGGAATAAAAAGATATGAAAATATACCGTACGCACACGATAGTTACTCAAGATTTTTCATCTCTTCTTCGATACGCTTATCTAGGTCCTTGTCAACGCCCTGTTCATGGGCTATTTTCTGAAGTTCTGCGATGATGTTTTCCCAGAGCACCTGTTGAGCAAGTGCATAATCCCACAGGTCAAGACGTTTTGCGCCATCGCCTTTTTTGAACTCCGCAATAAGCTCCTTTTTATCATCCTCATTCATAGGTAAACCCCTCATTCCTCTTCAGCTATTTTTCCTTTCTGAGGGTTAGTCACTTGGGCGATTATCGACATTTCAGCAAGTATTTCTTCCCACAGCGCCTCTTGGTCAACAGCATAGTACCACAGGTCTAATTTTTTGTTCATATCTGCTTTTTTAAAATCATCTAGAAATGTTTTTTTATCTTTTTCGTTCACATGAAATCCCTGCGAGCAATAGGGAAATAGCATTATCATATATATTTCTTTATTGTTTTATCAATTAATTACTGTGAGAACCCTAGTTTAGGTATTTTTTAATTAGTCTTCTCTAAGATTTTATAAACATACTGACTAAAGATGAAAAGATAGTTTAGTACGGTTATGCGACAATAAGAAAAATTATTAAGAGAAAAACAATCCTTATCTGTAAAGGTTAGGGGATCTCGTATGGAAAAAGCAACGTTTGCAGCGGGCTGCTTTTGGCATACCGAAGAAGTGTTCCGACACCTCAACGGGGTGTTGTCAACAACAGTAGGGTACATGGGTGGGACAGTACAAAACCCTATGTACGAGGATATTTGTACTGATAACACAGGGCATGCGGAAGTTGTTGAAATAACCTTTGATCCCAATAAGATATCTTATGAAGAGTTGCTTACTGTCTTTTGGGACATCCATGATCCTACAACAAAAAATCGCCAAGGACCTGACGTTGGAACACAATATCGATCAGCGATATTTTATTATACGCCAGAGCAAAAAATGAAAGCAGAACTGTCAAAAAAGAACCTGGAGAAATCAAGGAAATACAAAAAGAAGATTGTAACCGAAATCACAAAAGCAACCACATTTTATCCTGCAGAAGAGTACCACCAACACTATTTAGCTAAACACGGTGCAGTAAAGTGTCCTGGGTAAAAAACGCATAAGAATCATTTTTGTAAAACGTAAAAAAGCTTATCTGTATAGAATAGATTCTTTGTTTAATAAAAGTGAACGATATGACTCCACGGGGAACAAAGAAACTACTTCAGGCTGGCAACGTCCTTGCTGTATTGATAACTATTCTCGTCAATGCACTTGCAGTGCTTCTCCCACTTAACAATAAGACCACACAGGAACTATCAGACGCATTACCAAATTTATTTGTACCAGCAGGAATCACCTTTTCCATCTGGACTATCATCTATATCCTCTGGATTATCTTTGCAATTTATCAGGCACGGGACTTATTTAAAAAAGATGAAGTTTCAATGCCATTTCTCCATCAGATAACCTTCTTGTTTATTCTAAGCTGCGTCGCAAACAGCGCCTGGATATTCATTTGGCATTACCAATATATCGGTCTGTCTGTTCTCATGATGATTATCCTCCTCTTCTCACTTCTTGCTATTTATTTCCGCCTCAATATCGGGCGATCACCTGTCACAACGGCAGAGAAACTGTGTGTCCATGTACCCTTCAGCGTTTATCTTGGTTGGATAACAGTTGCAACTATCGCAAATGTTACCGCGTATCTCGTTTCAGTTGAATGGGATGGCTTTGGGGTTGATGAGTTAATTTGGACTATCATAATAATCGCAGTCGGAACATTGCTTACGTGTCTTATGCTTGCTCTACGAAAAGATGTCGCGTTTAGCCTTGTCGTCCTCTGGGCATTCTTTGGTATATGGATGAAACGATTGACACTACCAAACACAACCACCGATGTGAATGTCGCAATAGTTGTAAGCATCGCTTTGGTGCTTATCATCGCCTGTCTGCTCGCGGTCGTGGGATTTCAACGAATGAGAAGTAAAAAACGAGTACTTGCTCCAAGAATCTAATAACTGACACAGACTTACATCTCGATTTGAGCGAATACCTTTTAATACACCACAGGATGTATCCGAAAATCCTATGATTAAAATAGTTTCCTTTGATTTTGACGGCACCATCGTAAAACATACCTTCGCAGACGCATTCTGGCTCTCTGGTGTACCCGCACTCTACGCCAAACACTATCACGTTGATTTGAAGATAGCAAAACACCTTCTTTTCGAGGAATACGAAAAGGTAGGGGACAATCGGATTGAATGGTATGACCCAGGATATTGGTTCGACCGTTATAGCCTCCCAACAGACTGGAAAAAAATGCTTTCAAAGTTTCGGAAAAACATTGAAATTTATCCAGAAGTACCATCGGTCTTAAATAACCTATCATCTCATTACCGATTAATAATCAGTTCCAACTCAAAGAAAGAATTCATAGAAATCCAACTTAGCCAAGCAAGACTTGCTGATTACTTCGAGTACGTGTTTTCATCAACCTCAGATTTCCATACGGTGAAAAAAGTCACGGATTTTTATGAGATGATCTGTAAAAAACTAAAGATTTCCCCACGGGAAATGATCCATGTTGGCGATCATAGGCAATTCGATTACCTCGCCCCACAGAAACTCGGAATCATGTCCTACTATCTTGATAGAAAAAAACTTACAAAAGGTCACCATGTTGTCTCTGATTTGACACAGATAGAACAAGAACTCATAAAACGCACTGACGTTACCGTTCTTAATCAAACACAAAAGAGAAAAAAACAATTATTATAGTTTTAATACAATTCTTCCATTGATTCAGAAATATTTTAAAATCGACTTCAATTTATTTTTACTAAACAAAGTGTGGAAAATATCTCTGAGATTCTCGTCGAGATTCACATCGAAAAGCTCTGCAATTAGGACATGGTCATAACCAACTAGACCACAAACCCATTTAAGGAGGGAAATATACTCTTTATTTTTGTATCTTTCTATACTCTCTGACAACGTCTAAAACACTAAGAATCTGAGAATTTTTTGCTATGATCATATGGCATATGTTAAATCCAGTTATTTTTCCTATTTCAAAACTGCCCACGGTTTCTGAGTTTTTTCTTAGTTTTTTTCGTGAATACCCCTCTTAAATTTTTTAAACATAGTTGAAATATAGATGTTAAAGCATCTTAGAATATATAATAATGGAGGGGTATTATGCCTCCTAAAAAGAAAACCATAAGAAATGAAGATTTCTACAATGCAGAAAAATTAGCGAAACTTGGTATTTATGAAGATGATGAACCACTAGAAGAAGATGAAAGAGAATCATGAAGGGTTGTAGGTTAAAATCATGTTTATAGGTTGTTAGTCATGGAGAAATTAGGTATTAGTTCTCTCATTCTACTCCTGTCATCCTCTTCTTTATCTTAAACACATTTAAACCTCAAAAATGTAAAATGAGTCTTTTTTATATATTAGATTTATGTTTTCAGAATTGTGAAAATTGATGCTATTAATAAAAAAATATTGTATCTTCTTCAGAAAGACGCTCGTATGACCTATAAAGAAATCGCGGCTGAGCTTAAACGATCGGAAACTACTATCAGAGATCGTATTAAGGCTATGGAAAGAATTGGAATTATTCAAGGATATACTGCTCTTATTGATAAAACAACTCTTGGATTGAATTTTTTTGCAATGATATTTGCAAATCCTGTATCATCTACCGATTTAGATTCAATCACTGAAAAAATTAAGAATGCAAAAAATGTAATGCGTGTGTATCAAATATCAGGTCATCATAGAATAGCAATATTTATGGTCGCTCCATCATATAAGGAACTAAAGGAAATAATTCAGTCCCAGCTTCTTCCACTGGGATTAAAGGATGAAGAAATTGTTAGTGTTCTTCAAGCGGATCGAGAGTTTATATCCCCTCTTGAAATACCCTAGGGTTACTCTAATCAGTAGTATATACTGGTGTTAACCCATTTTTTTTGTTTAAATCCGTATTTTCCTGTTTTTTTCTTTTTAAAATACTATTTTTTTATGGGAATTATTTTGAATTTGAACCAATTAATTGGGATTGCTTTAGGGCGTAAGGCCTATGAGTATGGAGATGAAAAATGGTTAAGAAAAATAAAAAACAAAAAAAACAACCCAATCAACCGTAAAACAGTTAAATAAAAACTAGCATCCTATCCAGAATTGAGATGCAGTAAAATGGTAAACTAATTTGGTGAGATTTGAGAGGTTGAAGAGTATTTAAAACATTTTACTCTCTCTACTCTCATATCTCTCCCATTGTTTATTAGAATGAGGTTAAATGAAATGCTATTTAGAAACCAACATATGATTGTATTAGAAGAAGGAACAATAAGGAAAAAAAGGAAAAGTACACGATCAAATAATATACTGTCAACTCCATCTAATTCCGATACTATTAAATCAACACTTGATCATCGAAGTATGAATAAGATATTTATTAACAGTTTTGGTAACGTATTGGTGTAAAGGTGATGTTGAAACATTAAAAGGTGAAAACAGAACCCCAAGGTACCTTCTGGAGACATTGGTGGATGTGAAGATCTAGATGAATATTAAACTCTTATCATATAAGAAAATAGATAAAAAGTAAAATATTGTGAAATTAAAGGCTCAGCGAAATATTTATTATTAAATCAATGAAAACAATGATAAAACACAAACATACGATTATAAGTCTAATTAATTGGTGGATTATTTGAATGTATGACCGGAAGTGACTTCTAGACCATGGATTATTTCTATAAAGTAACAGTTTTTACTGCCATTTTTGCCATTGTTGATCTAATTTGTAATATACCAACTTCTTTTGATTTTAGATTTTCGCGCAAATTTTTTTAGGTGGTAAATATTATTTTTTAGATATAAATGAAAGCATCTGTTGCTATGAGTTACTTTGATGATGATATGTTAATTTCGGGAAAAAAAATAATTATGTAATTCTTCCAATTTATCCTCTAAGGTTTCTAAACAATTTGAAAGAGAAATAAAATAGATTATTTTTTAAATGTTTTTTTGTCGATTTAAATTTATTTCCCTTTCCTCCAAGCTTTTAAAAAATAAAATGGATTTTTTTTGTACCAAGGTTGAACATGTGAAGGTAAAATCTCACTGACATATCGAATATCTTCAATTGAATAGAAAGCTTTTGGATTATACTTTTTCACAATTTTGATTACCTTTTGGATATCATGACGGTTAACAACAGTAAAAATAATCTTAGCATTACCTTTTGAACATTCAGCATCAACAGCAGTAACACTAAAATCTGCATTTTTTAATGCATTCGTTAATTCCATTGCATCCTTACGAGTGATAATTCTAACACCGACAGTTCCAATAGATAATCTTTCATCAATAATTATACCAACAAAATTACCAATTGCAAAACCACCCGCGTAAAAAATATAATAGTATATATTTGATAGGTTCTGTAAAATCTGACTAATTGCCAACAACCAAATCAGAATTTCAATAAACCCGACCAATGGAGCAAGATATTTAATTCCTTTTGAAACAAAAATAATACGTATTGTACCTAGACTAACATCACACACTCGGGCGAAAAAAATCAATATTGGGAGAAGAACCCAGGTGTAAATTTCAAATCCAGATAAACCCAGAAAATTCATGAAATATCTCCATATTCATTCAATGTATATAGTATCAACTAAGGAATTTTGTGGTATTATTAAGAATTTTCCGTGTTTTTTAAGAAAAAAAGAGAGGGGAGGGGATGCAATTCTATTTTTTCTTGCCTTTAACGATTAGTCCAATCATCACGATTACTATAACAATAACCGCCCCAGAAATACCCAAAATTGGCAAGTTAAATGGTATCATTGCATCTGAATCTGCTTCAGAACCGGGACTGATTAACATGTCACCAGTATAATTTTCATAATCCGGGAGGTCATTGGTAGCTTTTTCTTCATTCTCCCCTGTAGCGATCAGCATTGGCTCGACATCACCTTGATTGTGATCTGAATAATCCATGGTCGCTCCTTCATCTAGAAGTGGATTGCCCCGTGCAATAGGGTCTTCTGCACAAACGGATGCTGCCGTCATCATCATAATTAGTATTAACCCAATAATGCTAATCATGGGTTTCCAATTTTTTTTATTTTCATAAGTTACACCTTATAATCGATATTGTTGATTTTATTTATATAGTAAGTGAAAATGTTTGGAAAAAACCAAATAATTACCTATAATTTTTAACTTTTTTCCAACTTTTTAAATCATTGTTTCGCATAAAAATAAAGAAGAAATCCAGGAGGCGGGGAGTCTGGGAAGAAAGGAAGATAAAAAAGGAAAAGACATTTTGTAAGATATGAGTACCTTATCTACACTTGACTCCCCCCGTAGTAACTATGTTTTTATTTAATAAAAAATATCTGATAAATTTTATGGATAATATATTCAATTTATTAGCATTTTTTTACATTTTTACAAAGATTAAAAAATGAGGCTGCGTTGAAGGATCATTAGAAATCAACTATTCGTATTCATTGATAACTTTTCTTTGTAAACCGTGTCACTGCTTTTTTAATTCTCTTGTTCGCTTCAGCTACGTTCGTCGGCGATTTCCCCAGAAGCGATACGTTTGCTCCTCTGCTGAATCGATTTTAAATCTGGAATTTGTCACTTTGGCGGATTGGCATACGGACCGTAAACATTTTCCAAAGCCTCAGACACGGCTTCAGGAAACATTCCTTGAAATCACAATGACCCCAACGCTCTTTACATCAACCGTAGTCATAAAAAACATAGGTAACTACACCACATGGAATCTAATGGTGAAGTTTACGATTTCAGGCGTACTTGTTCTTATCGAAAGATAGTTCACGGGCGATAAGTCCGAAATTTTTCCTGGGGAATAGATAACACTGCAGATAGGATTCATTCTGGGATTGGGAAAAGTCATTGTACAATGTCACGTATCTGCAATAAACATCAAACAGATATCAGTCGAAAAAAATGCGATGCTATTACTCTTTTTTAAATTCATCAAATAACGATCTTCCACCTCTTTCTATGATGAAACGATGAAATAGTATAAAAAAATCAATGTAAAAAATTAACCAATGTAACGGATATCCTCTGGTTTTTCTTTTGTCATTGTCTCCATTTCATTAAGCTGCTGAGCAATATATTCGATCTCTTTTGCTTTCTCCTCAAGGCGTGAAAGATCGATGTCAACATTCACCGCCTTGGTAAGAACTTTCAGAACCGCTTTAGCACTCTTTGGGTCAACAAGATACCCAGGGGTTTCACCCATAAAACAAGTACCAATAATACCACGAAGCTTGCCTAAGCCAAGGAGAAGCCCACTAGCACCAATGATACCACCTCCAGGCTCATTTTTCTTAAATACCGCCCCATATTTTTTCATATTTTTTACAAGACGAATATCAGTCGTGGCAAAAAGTACTTTTGGCTCCTTGATCTCCCGACCAAGACCATAGCCACCAAGGGTATACATTTGTTTCACACCAAGATCCTGTAAGACATTAAGAATGGATTCAGCAAGCTCATATTGCCCCTGTGAGGAAAGACCCTGATAATCCCCAGTTAATAGAACGATATCATGGTGATCTCTTCTCTTTGCTTTCCAGTAAAAAAACTCATTGTTGACCAACTTAACAGTCCCATCAGGGTTAATGAACACCTGTGGAGGAAAATCCTTACTATACAACTCAGCGAATTTTCTTGCTTTCATTGTATCAATCAGATGCTCCACAGCAAGCTTACCTACATTGCCTATTCCAGGCAATCCTTCGATAAAAATCGGGTTTTTAAGCTTGGGTTTTTTCTCAAGATATTTTATCTCTACCAGGTTCATTTTCTCAGTTCTTCCCTTTTTCTTTTTTTTTCAACGCTCGTCGATAATTTCCATAATGGTCTTGTGGCGAGAACCGTGCGGGTTTTTTAGTAACTGTTTTTTCTTTGCAGCTCCTGCAGATTGGATGAAGAGTATATCGCTGACAATTCGTACAATACAGTATTTCAGACATTATTCTTCGACTTCGCGTTTAAACTCGCATTCACCTTTCATTTTTTTCATATATGCTTCTGCCCGTTCAACCGCTTTTTTCATCTGTGATTCCGCAATTTTATAGTCAGGAGCTTTTATTTTTATCATATATCGAGGTGCACCGATGTATTTAATATTGATAGTGACATCATCAAACTCGCTTTTTTCCGCAAGGCTAAGCGCTTCCTTTATATGATGGATCCCGTTAGGAAGATATGACGTCACAAGCAACATCCCTTTGATTTCAACGAATGGAACAGTGATGCTACTTTTTGCAATTTCCTCGAATTTTATAAGCCATTCCCCAGAAAAACCATCGTTTTTCAGGGTGTTCGTATCATTAGCGCATTCCTCAAAAGCTGCGTATAAAGTCCCGTATTTCTTCACAAGTGAATCCCCAAATTCTTGGTAGCACTGGTCAACTGATTTACCAAGCGCTTGTACAACCATCTCAAAAAGCTTGGTTGCTTTCTGCGCGTTCTTCCATTCCTGAATCTTCTCTCGGCGTTGATGGTCGTTGACCTTTTTAAGAGAAAGATCGATGTGTTTCTTTGCGGTGTCGACATGAACAACCTTGCAGACGACTTTTTGTTTTTCTCTGACAAAATTTCGGATACGTTTGACCCATCCAGTCGCTATTTCAGAGATATGGATGAATCCTTCTCTATTGGGGTATTCATCAAGTGATACAAACGCACCAAAATTTTGGACTTTTGTTATAGTTCCAACAATAAGTTCTCCTTCTTCAGGGTACTCCTTTTTTATCATGCAGAAAAACCTTATTCAATGGTTTCTAAAATGGTTCCTTTTATCTTTGCTTTCCCACCATTTGGGGTTGCAAGTTTACTACCACAAATATGGCAAAGGACTGTGGTACTTGCTTTATCAAAAAGAACTTGTTCATTTTCACAATCATTACATCGTACTTTAATGAACCTGCTTTTTGGTTGATCCATGTCTTTATTCACCTTCTATCTCAAATTTTTTTGACCGTATACTTGGTGGCTGATGCATTTTTTTACATATCGTGCATGTGAAACGGGTTGCTATCCGTCTGCTTGTTTTTTCTCTTCCTTCTGGTTTTGGTCGTGGGAAACCTCCATATCCACTCGTAGCTCGCCTGAATCGCCGTTGTCCTCGTTTCAGCTCACTTGCCTTTCGTTTCTTCATCTTGTCAACTTCATGAATCGTGTGTTTTTTGCAGAATGGACAGTATCGTTTGATTTTCCTGGGGATCTTCATAGCTATCACAGTTCAATTGTAACCGTAAGTAAGAAAGGTATATAAAAATGTAGGGTGCCCTATTTTATCTTTTTTACTATTTTTTTTTTCAATAGAGGCTCAATCATTTCATCAGGGATTGTAATTACGTCTTCTTTTTGTAACAAATAGGTTTTTCCATCAGTACCAATGAACTCTGGGGTATCTTCTAAAACACGAACGACTGGATTTGTCTGTGGCTCTCTCTTTGACGCAGGAGAAATTGGTGGAGTAGGTTGTTTTGTAGGAGATTGATTTGCCCCTTCTTCAAAAATTTCTTTACGAGTGTTTTTAATCTGTCCTATTACTGCATTGAATAATTTTTTTTCGATCTCAAGGAAATTTGTCAAATCAAGGGTAGCACCACGCGCTGTCGCCAAAGCCCCTAGGACGATTTTCTTCTCCCGAAGCTCATAGATGCTTGTTGCTATTTTTCTGATGTTTTGAATCTCATCGGTAAAAAGCTTTAATTTCAGGGTATTTTTTTCGTTTTCAATACTTCGTTCAAGAGTCGCCATATACAAAAAAAGATCCTGATAAAAATTCACATTGACCTTTGTAAGAATCGAGGAGGTTTGTTCCGCCTGTTGAAGCTTTCGGAGTGTTTTATAGTTTATTTCCTCGTGTTCTTCCATATGTATTTTTTACATCAGAAATGACGTTAAATAGTTTTAGTCCCACTGTTATGGCTCTGTGGAACAGATCAGAATCTCAGCAAAAAATAAGAAAGGATTCTTTGGAAATGAATAACTGCTGTATTTTTAAAATCAATGCTCCTAGGTAAGTGTCTGTTAATAAACTCCTTGTAAAGATAATGAGAATTTTTATCTGAAAAAGAACTTACATCCGCATCAAGTAGATTTTCATTCAAGTCCAATATTACTAATCCGGAAACACGCCTTTTTCCCTTCCAGCTGCGACCGATGCTTTATGAGTGTAGCTTCCCGTTGACCAATTGTTTTTCTATCAAACCGAAGAATTGTTTTTGTCATATGCTCAGCATCTCTGGTTGTGAAGGGTCTGACCTCGCCGGCTTTATCTGTATATACTTGCTCAGTGATTATAACAAATAGATCCTTTTGTCGAGCAGCAACCTGCAGGTTCGTCACCTGTCTAGTAAATGAACGAATTGCGCTATCACGGTCCATTTCAAGGCTCAAGCGGTAAAACATCGTGATGGTATCAATAATCACAAGGCTAATTCCCTTTGTTGCAATCGCATCGCAAATCATCTTCTCCTGTGATTCGAACGATGCTGGAGTGAAGAACAGAATATCTCGAAGGATTTTTTTATAATCACAGTCCATGCACATCTGTCGGATTCGCTCAACAGAGACACCCTCTGTATCGATATATGCAACCTTTCCTTTACAGCGGACAGACTGCCGTGCCGCCTGAAGACAAAAATTGGTCTTTCCTGACCCCGCTTCCCCATAAACTCGGGTGATGATCCCACTTTCAAGACCACCTCCAAGTAAATCATCTAACGGTCGACATCCAAGAGGAAGTAATGTCATGATAAGTACCATGAGGAATAAAGACCATAAAAAAGCTTTGTAGTCTTATCCAAGAATTTCATCAAACACATATGCCTCCCATTTTCGTTTGCCCAACGCAATCTCAAGTTCCACTGGAGTAAGTATCGGTTTTTTATACTGCAAAAAATCATCTATTGCTATCCGTGGGCACGCAGTGGAAACATAACAGTCAAGAGCAAACCCTTGCAGAGACACCGGGGAAAATTCATCCTGTGCAACCAACAAGGATTGTCTTCCCGCGGATGTTATCATTTTTTCTAGTTCATAGGCAAGTTGTATCCGCTGTTGCCCACGCTTTATCCCGATAAGAATCCCGAATCGTCGTGCATTGCTAGATGCATGAATAGCACTATACCGCTGTCTTAGAATCTTATTTTTCATTTCCTCGATTTCCTGTTTTTTCACCGCAATGGTATACGGGTCAGCAGCAATCACAGGTTTTTGTGTACTCATCAAAAGACCAACCGGGTGAAACATCCCACTTCCAATAAATAAAAAACAATCCACTTGCTTAGCTATCCTTACTCCGGCGGAAAAATTACACCCAAGAATCTGCCCCTGTGCTGAAATACGCTCATCACCTTCTGTAATAAATACATCCAGACCATGTTTTTTTAGAAGAGCGGCAACTGTGTCAAGTACATGGAGGTGCTGCGCAGTGGTGACCAACCCGATTTTTTTCCCCTCTAACGAATGAATTGCCCGTTCAACAACCTTCGTGACGTCTAGTGTTGACTGTGCATTTAGAAATAGGGTTGGTATACAAAAATTTTCTACGCCGGCAATCGGTGTATGCCCTATATGGACAACAACATCTACATTTAAGTGTTTCATCTCGTAGTTGATAACATCACAGGCGCCAAAACATGGATCTGCTGAAACAATGACTGTTGCACCGGTTTGTTGTTTTAGGAAGTCAACCAAGGGAAACGCACTGCGCTTAAGTCCTTCCGGAATCTGCATTGCTATTGTTTTGCATCTTTGTTTTTTCAATGCTTCTGCAGCGCTCTCAATATCGATTCTATACCCTGAAATTTCCATTACTTCACCTGATAAACCTGTGAAAGCAGCTGGTGGAAGAAATTCATACGGTATGTATAGGACTCCTCAGAGGTGTCTAATGTAAGGCAGATTTCTTCTGAAGAGAATGGTTCAAATGTCGTTTTCTGAGAAAGATATATCTCCCATCGGCCGTCTGAGACAGATTTTCCTTTTAAGCGGTCCTCCAACCGTTTCTTAACGACTGTATCAGGGCAGATGCATTGTATCATAAGTAGTAATGCATTATATTTTCTCGCCATATGACATGCCATTTCTCTATATTTTTTCTTCTGGAAAGTGGCATCGATTACTACATTCTCACCTTTTTTTAGA
Organism: Thermoplasmatales archaeon SM1-50; assembly: GCA_001595945.1. Lineage (GTDB taxonomy): Archaea > Thermoplasmatota > E2 > DHVEG-1 > DHVEG-1 > SM1-50. Next base: position 73,521 of record LSSI01000025.1, on the reverse strand, counting down.
GAGACGGATGCATACTGCATCACCCGCTCATAGGTCTGTTCTACCTTTTTTGGGTCGTACAAACCAGTGTTGATTTGATCATGATGTGGTTCATATTGATCAATACCAGCTATCTGTTTTCGGACCACATCGGTGTTGATTTGTGTTCCATGATAATCAACCGCTATTTTACGTGCTATGGTTGATTTACCGGTCCCAGATAAACCAGCGACAAGAAACACAACGGGTCTCTGCTTCTCAAAATCAAGGGAGAATAACCGTGCGTAATACGCTGATAACTCGAAATATTTTTTTGCAGCATTCTGAATATCGTTCTTAGTTGCTGGGTCGATATGAGGATCGTTAAGCTGAAAGCCATAGACTTTCCCACGAACAAACGCCCGATAAGATTTATAGAAATTCAACACCAAATAAATCGTTAAATCTTTACTTTTTTCGATATATTTTTCTATCAAATAGCTTGATAAATACGGATAATCTAGGTAATCAAGGTCCATGGCAAGAAACCCGATATCAGAAGCAACATCACAAAACCGAAATCGATCGTTAAACTCTATGCAATCAAAAATATTGATTGCATCTCCCATTATCGCGATGTTCCCTGAATGCAGGTCCCCATGGCATTCATAGATTCGCCCTTGTTTCATCCGCTGCCCGAATACTTGCTTTCTTAGTTCGAAAAACTTAGTTACCATATCCTTAATGGACCAGAATGTCTCCTTTGGTACCGTGACGTCGATCATGGGTCTAGTTTGGTCGAAATTCTCGTCAATATTCTGCTTCACAGATGATAGCTCACCATATTTTTTAACGTCTTCTGAAGGTTTTTGTAAGTTATAAAAGTCAACTAAAATCGCGCATAGATGATCGATGGTTTTTTCAGAAATCTTCCTTTGCATAAGCAAATTTGTCATAATGCTTTCCTGAGGGAACTCCTTCATCTTGACAACGTACTCAACGATGGTTCCGTTACCATCGAGTTCAAGGGTGTTATCTTTCTTTGTTATAGGAAGAACATCGAGGTACATCTCAGGACAGAGACGTTTGTTCAACCGCACTTCTTCTTCACAGAAATGTTTTCGTTTATCCAACGTCGAAAAATCAAGGAAACCAAAATTCACTGGTTTTTTCACTTTGTAAGCGTAGGTTCCCGTGAGAGCAACATAGGAGATATGGGTCTGAAGCAGTTGAACCGAAGTAACATCGGGCCCAAAAAATCTTGGGTTTTTCAGTTGGTCAAAAAGCATTCCCTGATACATGCACACTCGATAGACTTTGACTTTTTATAATACTTATCGTCACTTAAGGTGTTGCTCTTATTTATAAACATAAACACAGACCACGGGTGCCTACGGAATCAGTGTATTGAATATTCAAAAAAAATTTACGTTGGAAAAACAAGAATCACAAAGAAGATTTGAATACATAACACAACGAGCGCTGCCGGGAGAAACATCTTGTACATCCGCGTCGTATCTGTCTTTAAATATTCACTGCTTAGGACATTACACAGATGTATTGGGGAGATGAGATACCCTATAAGAGAACTTATGAAAATAGCGCTTGTAACACCAAGAAGTTGTACTCCGGTGAACGAAAAAAACGGATCAACTAAAGGAAAGGAAAGAGCTACAGCACCGAGATTATAGCCAGTCAACGTCCCAAGAAGGAGCGGGATAAGGATCACAATGAGTAATGCGGGGAATGCAAGGTTTTGCATCGTCTCTGTGACCAGCATATGCATCTGGGATATCCGTATCATTTCTCGTAGAATCATAATTCCAAAAATGGCGGATACTAGATTCCATGTCAACGATTTCTTCAGAATCCTTATATAACTTTTAGAATCTATATCAAGTAGAAAGAACAACAAGAGCAGACTAACAGACACACCAACAAGGAAACATCTTGTCTCAGAGAGGTCAAAAAGTTTCAAAGGATAGAACAATACAGGGATAATCGGTGGAAGAATAAACATCAAACCCTGATAATCCCTACGTGTGGTGCTGGTTTGTTCAGGAGCGTTACTAGAGAAGCGCTTAAGAAAAATAAATCCGATGAAAATAACTCCAAGAAAAGCTGGGAGATTCGCAACAATGAGGTTCTGAATCGGAATTCCGGAGAAATTAATACTGCAGATCAGTATCATCGCCGATGATATTGGATAGATGGGAAACCATATATGGCGAAACCAAATGTTTAAAAAATTCTTTTGATTGTTTTTTAGGTTGTATTTGTCTCCTTCCTTATCTATGAGAGGAGCAGAAAATAACGCGCCACCAGGGACAGGCATTAATCCATAAACAGCAGGGATAACAGCCAATATGCCACCTTTAGAGAAAAACGTTCGCAAGCTATCAATAAGTCGGGTGATTGCTCCGGTTTCCTGCATTGATTTCGCTAAGATGAAAATCAACGTCATAAGCAAAGCAAGTTCAAGAGTACCTGTTACAATTTGTTGTTTTTCAAAGGAATAGAAACTTGCTTCGATCATCGCTTTTGGGATATCCAAAGGAGTGATAATCTGAAGAGAAAACACTCCAACGATAATAGAGCCAAGAAACAACGACAAACCAAAATTCACTTTTTTTCTGATGAGAAAAAGAATAACAGCGAAAGCAATGACAACCCCGATAAGATTCAGCATGATATCCCAGGAATAAACCTGCTATTTAACTAATTAACCCCAAGGCGATTTTCTTTGCGTATTCTATTGTCTTTTCAAAATCAAGCGTGAGAAATTTCTTCTCAAACATAAGCGGTACCCCATTTACAATTGTCGTGCATACATCAGCCCCGCGTATAGCATAAACAAGATGAGAAAGAGGGTCATACAATGGGGTGAGATGTGGTTTTTTCAAATCAATCATGATAACGTCAGCAATTGTTCCTTCCTTAAGAGACCCTAAGACCTGTTCAACACCAAGACAGCTGGCACCACCACGTGTCGCCAAGTCTACAACCACCTGTGCAGGAAGAACAGTTGGATCCCATCTGTGATTCTTTTGAACCAGCGCGCAGAACTTTATAGTTTCAAACATATCAAGGGTGTTGTTACTCGCGGCACCATCAGTCCCAAGACCAACAGGGACACACGCATCAAGGAGCTCTGGAACTGGTGTAAAACCACCGGTTGCAATTTTTAAATTGCTTACTGGGCAATGCGACACGGCAACACCCGCGTTTTTTATATCATAAATCTCATTTTTCGTAATCCATCCACAATGTGCTAGGCTTGTACCTTTTTGAAGCAAACCAAGTTTTTTTAACTGTTCAACAGGCCGTACCCCATATTTCTTCTGAACATCATATATCTCAGCCCTTGTCTCAGAGCAATGGATATGCAAGGGAACCTGATACGTTGTAGCAATCTCAAGGGATTTTTCAAGCGTTTCTGGTCTACAAGAATATGTACTATGTGGAGCAACCACAGGAGATATCAATGGGTTGTCTTTCCATCGTTTGATAAATTGTTCACATTGTGGGAGTAATTCTGAAGCAGCAAACTCTGGTGTATCAAAGTCGATAAGCGCAAAACCAAGAAATCCACGCATTCCAGCTTTTTCAGTGACTTTCGCTATGGTCTCTTCAAAAAAGTACATGTCTAGGAACGATGTCGTTCCTGATGCAATCATCTCTAAAAGACCAAGTTCTGCTCCGCTCTTTATTGATTCTTTGTTAAGTTTTGCTTCAACAGGCCAGATACGTTTTGCAAGCCAGTCCCCCAGTAGCATATCATCCCCATATCCACGTAATAATGTCATAGGGATATGTGTATGGGTATTGATCAGCCCAGGGAGAACAAGTTTATGGTTTCCATCAATCTTATACTCAGCTTCGATAGAAAGCGGTGTTTTAGAACATTCCACTATGAGATGATCTTCTATGTATAAATCACCCGTGATCTGCTGTCGAGAATCATCCTGAGTCAGAATCGTGGAATGTTTAATGAGAATGCTCATCGTCCTGCTCGTCGTCGGTCAGCGGTGTTGCTTTCTCCCAAGTATCGTTAAAATATCTGTTGAGTTTCTCAAGCATCTCCTTTTCAACGGTCCAAATCCCTAACTCATCCTGTTTAATCGGTCCAGAGAGAACCAACGCACGATCATCTCCAAGTATAAAGTTTCCCCGGATACCAGAATGACGCTTTACGTCAAATCCCTTCAAATCCATTCCAGTTTCATATTGTTTAACCACGATTTTTGCGTCCTTTGGAATTTCAATAGCCCCCATATTCTCCGCGATGATACGAGGGTTTGGTATCTCTGTGATACTCCATTTATGTGTCGGTCTTGTTGCTGGTTGAGTTTTATTGACACGCCTCATTCCTATTTCGATGGCAATTCCTATGGTGATTACACCGACTAATAAGCCAATGATAAATGCTACGACATCCATCTACTATCCAACTCCTGCAATAATGAAAACAGCATCAAGGATAAATAGATTTTCATTAGTTGAATAAAAATAATAGGTAGGGGAAGCTTTATGTCCCATGGTAGCATTCAGGACAAAAATCAAGAGTCAAATACATATGCAGAAATCATTACAACGGAAATTTCAAGAATTAAAGAAAAAACAGCACGCAATCATCTTAGCGCATAACTACCAGAAACCAGAAATCCAAGATATTGCAGATTTTATTGGAGATTCCCTTGATTTGTCTTTAAAGGCAATACAAACTAACGCGAAAGTCATCATATTCTGTGGTGTAGATTTCATGGCAGAGTCCGCTAGAATACTCAATCCAGAAAAAACAGTAATTCTCCCTGATAATACAGCACACTGCCCCATGGCTGGGATGGTCGATGCAGAAAGCCTTGGGTGGTTGAAAAAAGAACACCCTGATGCAAAGGTAGTGGCATACATCAACACAACCGCTGATGTAAAGGCTTTAGCTGATATCTGTTGTACCTCTGCAAACGGGGTAAAAATCGTAAAGAGTATGACCGCAAAAAAAATCATTTTCGTCCCGGATCGTAACCTTGGATTGTATATCCAAGAACAGGTCCCAGAAAAAGAAATGATACTGTGGCCGGGAATATGTCGCACACATCATGATATAAAAAAAGAGGAGGTCATGGCATTAAAGAAGAAACATCCGGCTGCAGAAATTCTTTTGCATCCTGAATGCCAACTAGACGTCATTGCTCTTTCGGATTTTGTATTTTCAACCAATGGAATGGTTAGGCATGCAAAAACATCATCAAAAAAAGAATTTATTATCGGCACAGAGATAGGGCTTTGCTACCGATTAGAAAAAGAAATTCCTGAAAAGAAGTTTTATCCAATCCCTTCAGCAGTATGCCCAAATATGAAAAAAACAACGATAGAAAAAGTATTAAAAAGTTTGGAAACTTTAGAACCAAAAATCCATCTGTCTAAAGAAATCATGCGACAGGCTCGTCTACCGCTTCAACGGATGATGGAACGTGAAAAGGTGAAAGGTAATGAAACGTATCTTCCTTGATCATGCTTCAACCACAAAAATTGATAATGAAGTACTGAACGCAATGCTTCCCTATTTCTCACAATATTATGGGAATCCGTCATCGATTCATGCATTTGGTCGAGAAGCACAGGAAGCAGTGGATGACTCAAGAAGCCATGTGAGTTCACTACTAGGATGCCGTGATGATGAAATATTTTTTACTGCCGGTGGAACAGAATCAGATAACCTTGCAATAAAGGGAATTGCCTACCTTAACAAAGAGAAAAGAAAAACCAAAGGACCGCATATTATCACCTCTGCTATTGAGCATCCTGGAGTCCTTGAAGTCTGTCGACATCTAGAAACGCAAGGCTTCAAAGTCAAATATCTTCCCGTGGATACCAATGGAATCGTTGACCTTGATTCACTGCGCGTATCTATTTCAAACAATACCTTCCTTGTTTCTATTATGTTTGCAAACAATGAAATTGGAACCATCCAACCAACCGAAGAAATCGGGAAAATTGTCCATGAACATGGAATTCTCTTTCATACTGATGCGGTTCAGGCGGTCACAAAGGTTCCAATTGACGTAAGGAAACATCATATTGATCTGCTTGCATTGTCTAGTCATAAAATCTATGGGCCAAAAGGAATAGGAGCGTTGTATATCCGAAATGGTATCAAAGTCCAGCCGATCTTTCACGGGGGTGGACACGAGAAAGGTATACGAAGCAGCACCTTGAATGTCCCAGGTATAGTCGGTCTAGGAAAAGCCTGTGAACTTGCGAAAAAACGAATGACAAAAGACATGATTGTTATGGAAACATTACGTAATCTGCTTATAAAAAACATCTTAGAAATTGAAGAAAGTTATTTGAACGGACATCCTGAGAAACGCCTGGTCAACAACGCGCATATCAGATTCACAGGAATCGAAGGAGAATCACTTCTTCTCTCCTTAGATGAGAAGGGAATAGCGACATCGACAGGGTCTGCATGTTCATCTCAGAAGCTGCAAGCATCCCATGTCTTGCTTGCGATAGGATTAGATCCGGTACAGGCGCATGGATCCATTCGTATGTCTCTTGGTAGAGAAAACACAAGAGAGGAAATCATGTACGTTTCAAAAGTTATGCCGCAGATTATCGAGAAACTACGTCAAATGTCTCCCCTTTGGAATAGATAGGACATGACAAAGAAAGCTGTGTGCTTGATCTCTGGTGGTCTTGATTCTGCAGTTACCGCTTTTATTGCAAAAAAACTGGGATATGACCTTTACGCATTGTCGTTTCGCTATGGGCAACGACATGCAAAAGAGCTTTCATGTGCAAAGAAAATAAGTAAAGTAGTAGGGGTAAAAAACCACACCATATTAACACTTGATCTGGAAGAAATTGGCGAATCATCTCTTCTGAAATCCTCGACCAGTGATATTAAAAATCATAGACTAAAAGACATCGGGAAAACGATTCCATCGACTTATGTCCCGGGGCGGAACACGATTTTTCTTTCCTATGCACTAGCGTTCGCTGAGACGATCACTGCTGATGCCATCTTTATCGGCGTAAACGCTGTCGATTACTCGGCGTATCCTGATTGTCGACCTGCGTATATACACATGTTTCAGCGACTATCAAATCTTGCGACACAACAAGCAATTGAGGGAAAAACAGTTCATATCAAAGCACCTCTTCTGCATCTAACAAAAGCTGAGATAATTAGAAAGGGAATAAAATTGAACGTTCCTTTTTGGAAGACCTGGTCCTGCTATCGGGGAAATGCAAAAGCATGTGGTCGCTGTGATTCTTGTCTGCTACGTCTAAAAGGGTTTCAAGAGGTAGGTGAAAAAGACCCGCTCTCTTATGCTATAAAAAATGATTGATTGATGCCGTGGATTCATTATTTACAGAAGTGACCTCTGCAGTTCATCACTCTTTGGAAGGGTATAATTCGATTTTCATTGTGAAAAGAAAGTAAAAATTTTTTGTATCAAGAGAAGGTATTCTTATGAAAATTTATTAATACAAGAGAACTCTTTTCAATGTTGATGGTGCGAGAGAGAAAAAAACGAATTAAAGATATCGAGAAATTACATAAATTAATCGATAGTGCCTCCTTACCAAAACAAAAAGCACCCTTGCTATATGAAGAAGAAAAACTTAAAATCCTACGAGAACGACTTTCCGATAGTTCCCTAAAAGACCACAAACAAATATTTTCTTCAGATTTACTGCAAACAAAACCAGATAGTTTAAAACCACGAGTTGTAATCCGAAATAAGGATGAAATCCAGAGAAAAGATGAAAAAGTAATTCGGATAGACCTCCCACCACAAGAAATAAAAAAAGAAAAAGAACCTTCTTTTAAAAAATTAACACCTTTTAAAGAAAATCCTTTTTCTCAAGAACAGGTCTTTGAAATTGAAAAGATCCCTGCTTACACTGAAAAAAAATTTGTAAACAAACCATTGGAGGAATCGAACAAATTAAAGCTAGGAAAAAAATCTTTACTTGCTATCTCAGCTCAAAAAGGAAAAGAGAAAAATCTTCAGAAGTCTCACCCAGTGATAACAAAGAAGGTCTTTATGGAAGCCTCTGAGGAAAGAGAGGAAAAACCAACAATAACCTACTCCCAAAAAATGCATTCTGCTAAAGAGACACAGATCAGCTCCTCTTCATTCTCACAGGATTTAAAAGACACCATACCTGAATTTGAACCAGTTGAATTCACAGCGATAGAACGTGAGTGGAAAGCATCCACACCTTCAAGTGATGAAATTATGCATGAAAAGGATCGAAAACGAAAAAAGATAGAAAAACTAGCAAAAAAAGATGCAAGCAGAAAAGAACAGGGTATAAAACAATTGGACAAAGAAGTGAAGTTAGCACAGGCCATTGACAAATCAGAAGAAAAAGAACGAGGGAAACAACCTTTTATAAAGGATCAGAAAGAAAAACCAAAGCTAGGATTCTTAGAACGATCAGCATTGCATAAGGCGGAACTAAAAAGGAAAAAAGAAGAAGCAAAACAAGTACGCCTACAACTAAAGCAAAAGAAACGGGAAGTAAAAAGCCTCGCTAAGGAATATGATAAAAAACAAAAGTTAGAATGGTTAGAGTTTCAACAAGCTCAGAAAAAAAATCAGAAAACAAAGATTTACGAAGAGGAAAAAACCATTGCTTTAGGACAACAAAATGAACATGATGGACAACGTCTTTTAAAACAACATAAAGACAAGCTACGATTGACACAGATTGCAATGTTAAAAAAGGAGAAAGAAGAACGAAAGAAACAAGAGTTAAAAACAAAACAAGACGCAGAAGAAGCAAGAGAAAAAGAACTGGAAGAACAAATACAATTAGAACAAAGAGAACGACAAAAGGAAAAAGAGCAACAGGAAATTTCACAGTTAAAAAAGGAATCCATAGATCCATTGTCTTATAAAAAGAAAACATCTGAAGATCAAAGAAAAATATCTAGCACTGCACAGTTAAAACAAGAACAAAAAGAAAAGGAACGGCAAGAATGCTTGAAGAAAAAAGAAGAAAAGACACACAATAAATTAGAAGAGAAACAACAGAAAAAGTTGTTTGGCGAAAAAAAAGAAAAAAAGGAAAAATTAAAAAAACAAAAAAAATTGGAAGAGAAACTTGCAAGACAAAAAGAAAAGGAAAAAGAATGGAAAGCAAAAAGGCTTTTAAAAGAGGAACAGAAGAAGAAAAGACATATTTCTTTATTAAATGACAAGCTTTCGAAAGAAACAGAAAAACAAGAACAAAAACTTAAAAAACTAAATGAGAAAAACGATAGAATCAACATCAGTAAACTTCGCATCGGAAACGCACAAGAAACAGGAGAAATACAGCAACGTAAAAATTCAGAGCAACAAAAAAATACGATGGAATTAGTACGAATCGCAGCGGAGGAAAAAGAGCTTCGGAAAGCAAAGGCGTTTGAACGAAAAATGGAAAAAGAACGCAAGAAAAAGGAACGGGAAGAGCAAAAACTCAAAAACAAGGAACACGATCTAGAAAAGAAAAAAATGGATTTACATTTAAAAGAGCTAACCATCAAGCAAAGACCGAAGAAACAACCAGATCATTCGAGCCCGTTTGTCGCTTTTGACAGTATCGACCAAGAGACTGCGGTGCTTCTATGTAATGTTGGTTATACTTCTGTAGAAAAATTACGACAAGCAACAATCAACGATCTTGTTAGAATTGGGGTAAAGAAAAAAAATGCTCAACGAATCATTACAGAATGTGAGGAGTTTGTTGAATGGGAAGCATTTGATGCAATTGACCATTTCTAGGGAAAACCACAATCTGGAAAGCTGGATATAATATTACTTTTTTAACAAGAAAAAATAACCTCTTCATCGCTTCCATCATGTTATTGGTTACTCATTGCTTTGCGTTTCTTCAAATAATCGTACACATCAAGGAAAATCGGTATAGAGACGAGGATAGCAATCACAATGCCAAGACAAATCAAACTATCTTGATGAACATTTCCGACTGTATTCTTCCCATGGAGGACGTCTTCAAAAAAAAGATTGATGGTTCCAAGCCAAGGAATTTCAAGTCGCGCTTTTCCAGAGATCCATTTTACTCTAATAGGTTGAGGACAAATATCAGTGATCTGGTCAATTATCTCATTGTTATCTCCTTTCGTAAGAAAACCTGAATGCGTCCATCCCGGGTCACGATTATACAATCCTAACTGAGGAATATTAAGACTTGTTTCGTTGTAAACACCATAATCAATAATCGTATAGCTTGCCTTTCCGTTTGACCTGTTAACATCAACCCAACACATCGCCCGATGAATAATTTGTGATATATCAGTTCTTCCTAGAGGCTTATAAATAATAACATCTCCATAATCACCGTAGGTTTGCCAACCGTTCTCTGCTTCAGCCCCTAATATAGGACCACCATGCGGGATTACATCGCTCCTCTTTTCGACCTTTTGGACAAGAACCATGTCACCTGCATCAATCGTACCTAGTCGACCAAAGGGAGAATTTGGATGCTCCATGCTACCTGATTCAATTGCAACCATCGGAGCAGCAAACCATTGACCAGTATAACCCCATAACAGCATTAAGATAATGAAGACGGCAAGGAGCGCGACAACAACGTCTCTAATGATGGAAATTTTATTGTCTTCACTTTTCCAAAATTGTATAAACATTTTTTTGATGTTCATGCGCTCACACAATCAAAGATCTTTTTTTTGCAGGAGAGAACTGTTTGTAAGTGTACCACAGATAGGACAGATTTTTTTAATCTCATTAAATTGTTTTCCGCACCCTGGACAACGAGAGACCCATTTAAACTTTTTTGTTATTTCTTTATGCATAAACCCTTCAAATTTGATATGTAATAGAGAAGCAATATTCTGAATTGAATAATCATCAGTTAGAATTGTCGCCTCTATGTTTGGTTCTTTGTTGATATCGAGAGCTAATGCTACTACTTCGAAATCCACGACTGAAAGCCTGCGATCATCACCACTTTGCTGAGCTGTTTTTTTCACGATATCAATTGCCTCCTTTGAAGGCATATGAATCGCAAGGCCGATTTCCTTGAGTAGTTCAAAGGTTCGATAATCCCGTCCACCCGGGCTAAATTCGTCAGAAACACCAGGGGTGGTTACAAGTGATGCACCATCAATAGAAATAGGTTTTCCTGAAAGAATCGCTGATGTATCGATGACAAATATTTTTTTTTTCATTTAAAAACCTTTTTACATGTCAGGTGTTGTCAGTTTTGCGTAAATCTCTGCAATTCCCACTGTCTCTTGATTCCCGGTTTTCATATTCCGTATTGTGACAGTATTCTTCTCCAATTCTTTTGGTCCGACAATGATGACCCGCTCGACATGTTTTGCGTCCGCGTATTTTAAAGATCTGCCTATACCTCGCCGGAGTTGTTCAAAGTCAACAGAAAGCCCATGACTTCGTAAATTTTGAGCAATCTGAATGGCTGTCGTAACCATGTCTTGATTGACGGGGATAATAAATACATCAAGTTTCAAGGGTGGGAACGTAAATCCCTCTTCTTCCAAGGCAAGAATTGTTCTGTCAAATCCTATCGCGAAACCGGAGGTGGGAACCTGAGAGCCTCCAAATATGGAAACAAGTTCATAAGAACCGCCTCCACATAGTTGTTTTTCAGCACCGAGTATTGGAGCATCGATTTCAAAAACTAAGCCTTTGTAATAATCAAGACCTCGTACGATGCTTAATTTAATTTCATATTCGCTGATATGAAATGCATTACTTAGTAAACTAAGGATTGTTTGCATGGCATCGAGCTCTTTTACAGCTTGGGTATCGTCAGCGATGAATCTTCGGATTTCGTTAGTATCTGAAGTCTGAAGGATACTGATGAACCTTTCTGCATCGTTCTCTTTTACATTACAGTCCCTCAATATACTTTTTGCATCATCAAACTGGGCTTTATCGATGAAAGGTAAGAGTCTTTTTTGGTCATCTTCCAAGAGATGTAATTTCTTCAAAATCGCACTTATAAGTGTGAGATTGCCGATTTGCAGTTGAATGTTTTTCAGACCTGTGTTTTTTAACAGTGTAAATGCGAGAGCAAGTAACTCTGCGGTTGCTTCAGAGGTATCAGCACCGATAATCTCACAACCTGCCTGCTGGAACTCCCGATATCTTCCTTTCTGTGGTCGGTCATAGCGGTAGCAGTTCCCAAAATAAAATAATTTAAGTGGCTTTGGTTCCATCTGCAACCGTTCGACATAACACCGTATCACGGGAGCAGTAAGCTCCGGGCGTAACGCTAGTTTTCTTCCGCCTTTATCGGTAAACGCGTAGAGTTCGTTGATGATGGATTCACCGGATTTTGCGGCGAAAAGTTCTAAGTTTTCGAATGTCGGTGTCCGGATTTCTCCATATCCAAACGAGGTGAATGTCGCTGCCATGCTTTGTTCTAAATAGCGGCGTTTCTGCATTTCACCTGGAATAAAATCGCGTGTTCCTCGAGGTACCTGAAACATACGCAGTTGTATCGTAGGATTTCTTTAACTATGTTTCTCTAAAAATGAGTTAAATCCCCAAGGTGGTAAAAATTTTGAAATTAAGTGAGAAGGTTTTCTATTGATTGATTATTTTTTCTTCAGGATGGCCTGAAAAAAGAGGCAAAAACTTCTTTTATAACTATTTTTTGTTTGGAATAATAAATTTATGTCACTGTTTTCCCTTCAGCCTATTTATGTGATTTTTATTTTTCTCTTTTTATGATATTTAACACTTGTTACCCAATTTTTCTAAAGAATATGTTTTTAAAGGGAAGAAGAGATAATGTAATCATATAACGGGGTAGGAAAGTTATGGAGAAAAAACCTCTGATATTGGTTAGTCTCTGTGCTGTGGTTCTTCTTGTGCTGGGTTCGTTGAGTAATGTGGTGGGGTATCAATCGGTGAAATCATCTGTGAATGATTCACTATTATTTCAAACAAGGACACAAAGAGCAACAAACCGACAACAGAATATTCTAACATATCAGTATCTTGGGATGGGAAAAGAAAGTATCTTACAATTCCCAACAAGAAATAATAACACAGATTCACTACAAAGAACCCTTGTCTATATCAAAAAGATGGACGAGGCAACATTTAACACATTCATAGTTTTTGTTATAAAACATATGCAGCAAAATCACCAAATCACAGATGAAACCTCAAGAGAAATAAGGATGTTACTCAAACAAATAAAAGAGGACCCCCTATTTTTACATCAGATAAATCTTCAAACCTTTGATTCCAATGCTAGATATGCAACAGAATTCTGTCAAACAACGCAATGTTTTACAACAAAATCCGGATGTATAATCTTCTTTTTATTCACTCTTTGTTTAGCAATCTATGTATTAATTACAATGCAAATTCATCAGTTCATTACAGCTCTTCTGAACTGCCCAACTGCCCAGGATTATATCAAGATTCTCTATCCCATTTAGGCGTTTTGTAATCAACCTTCAAAAAATAAATACAAAATATTTACTCAATGTATGGAATCATAATTATGAAAAGGAAATGGTTGGCGGTTGGAATCATTCTCTTATTTGTTGGGATAGCGTATGCACCAGCGATAGCACAAGATACTAGGACATCACTCTCATCATCAAGAGGAGAGTGGTTGTATGTCGGTGGGAGTGGACCAGGGAACTACACAAGGATTCAGGATGCGATAGATAATGCGAGTGATGGGGATACAATATTTGTGTACGAAGGGACTTATTATGAATACAGTATTAAAATCTCTAAACAAATAACGCTGATTGGTGAAAAAAAGGACGCGACTATCGTCGATGGACAAGGAATATTTTCAGTGGTTTTTCATGCAGGTGGTGGAGCACATATCCAAGGGTTTACTGTTCAAAATGCAGGCGAAGGTGTAGGTTTTTTTATAGGTGCAACCCCTGTTATCATCTCGAATAATATCATTACGAAATGCGCTCAGGGAGTATATCTTAACTTAGCCACTCAAAGTGAGATATATAATAACGTTTTTTTCAATAACACCGATGCCGGTGTTTGTGGTATCGTAAAAATCGGTGTGCATTCCATTCATGACAACTACTTTCTTTCCAATCCTTTTGGAATACTCGCAGAAGGAGGCGGAAAGATTTCCATTGAATATTACCAATTTGAACGTAACTACATGGGAATATCATCCAGGGGTTGTCATGCGAAAATCAATTCTAATAATTTTATTCACAATAATCGACACGTAGAAGTATATAGTATATGGAATATCCAATCATTACTCGTCCTTCCACTTTTTTACCTACCACGTTGGAATAATAACTATTGGGATGATTGGAATACAACAGCTCCCAGACCCATTGCAGGAACCCTTGTGTTATATGGCAAAGAATATTAGTGATTTTAAATATTTTACAGGGTGATTTATACGGAATAATTTTTCTCCCAGTCGTGCTTCAATTTGACTGGCATCCTGCTTAAGAACCCTATGATATCCCTGGGGTGGGTTGGTGGAAATGAAGAAAATCCTTGCAGTAAGCATTATCCTTTTTTTCATCGGTATTGCAGTCGCACCTAGCATAAACCACAGTGTTGTCACAGCATCCATTGATGATGACCTTGTCGAAGTCACTTCGCAAGCCTGTGGCATCAAAGGATATAAGGATACCACGGTCAAGCTCACCAGAGAACAATACCAAGACCTGGAGCAGTATCTAGTTGAGTTCAGAGCACGGTTGAATCAGACAACATCTAGGGAGGAAGCAATCCCATTGTTCAAGGATGCGGTGGTGGAGCTGGACAAGTATGGGTTATTGCCAGAGGGGATGAGTGTACGGCAAGCACAGGACATTGTAACTTCTTCTTCTCGTAGTGTTTCTTTACCAGGTGCATTAAGGGGAGGGAGGATATTGTATGGTTCTTCTGTGAATAATAGGAGAAACCTGTTTTGTTTGGTCGTTGGACATACAAATCATACATGGTTTGAGACTGCTGGAGCACGACTGTCGATGATAATTTCAGAAATTTTATATAGTTATGATGTTCGCTTGTTATCTTATGCATTATTTTTTATTTCGTTGAATTGGTATGTGCTCTGTAATATTAACCCTTTAAATGTATTGAATATCATCTATGTTGGTTGTCAGGACCCTAATATGAATATAGAATATCCTGCGTCAGGATGGGTGACTAGCATTGGTGTCTTTGGAATACAGAAGAACAAAGGGAGCATGACAGGTGCTCTTCCCATACAAGGTACCTATTGGCCTTGGTATGCTCCAGAGGCACCGATAGTGTTAGGATACCCTGCAGTAGTTGGTTTTAGTGGCTTTAAAATTGGTTGGATGAAGTCGTTGTATTGGACTGGAGGAGACTATGATTATCTTGGTTCTGCTGTCTGGGTTAGAATAACGTCAGACTTCTAGATTGATATAAGTCCATCTGAACTTCTCGAAATAATGACCTTTCATTTTAGGTTTAAACCGTGCCTAGTGAATTTTTTAAATAAAATATAACGATAAGGGCAAATAGACTTACGTTTAAAGGGGTGGAAACAACTCTTTAAAACCTTATTTTCTTTGAGTAAAATAATAGTATCGGGATTAATAGAAACCTTCTTTTATCAGTATCTGTTACCCCTTTTGAATTTCTCTTTCATAGAAGTTGATTCACATGGAAATACCGATGTATATTCATAAATACAAATATGCTCGCTACGCGTTTTTCAAATGGCGCTATCAGCTTGAAGCGTACAACAAAGTGATTCTTGCGGTAAGTTTTGCTTGTATTACAGCGCTTATGGCACAAGTGCGTTTTTATCTTCCAGGGTCTCCGGTTCCTCTGACAGGGCAAACGTTTGCGGTTTTACTTAGCGCGGTGGTTCTTGGTAAATGGTGGGGTGGTATTAGTCAAAGCATGTATCTTGGTATTGGGCTTGCAGGAGTACCTTGGTTTGCTGGTATGAACGGTGGATTTACGTATCTTGCTGGTCCAACTGGTGGGTATCTTATTGGTTTTGTGCTAGCCGCGTTTTTTCTTGGATATTGTGTTGATAATTATGTTCGATCGCGGAGATACTGGGCGATGTTTGCTTTGATGTTGTGCGCCAATTTCGGAATCGTCTTTGGACTTGGCTTGTTGCAGTTATATGGCTGGTTATCGTTAAGCAAGATGCCAGTTGACTTTTGGGGTCTGCTTCTCATGGGTTTTATCCCATTTATCATTGGTGATATAGTAAAGATAGCGGTTGCTGCTGGGATAGCAAGTAGCATTATGCCGAAGCAAGCATATGCAAATGAAACCGATGTGATCAAATAGAAAATATTAACTGGGATAAATCGCTAAATTTTTTGATGTTTTATTCTTTTATCATAGTGGAAGCTTTTCCTCCGTCTGTAATTTTTTGATTTAGTCCTCGATTTTTGATGCCTATTTTAGTATTTTGATGCTGAAAATCAATATTTTTTTACCTAGATCTATGAATTATGGGCTGGATCTTAAAATTTAAGACCTACTTTCGGAACTACTGGTCTTCGGGAATAACTTTATATACCAATTCTTTTATGCCTTACTTCCTATCTTGACCAGACATGATCGGGCAATTCCATAAGAATCCCGGTAAGAAACAATGCCTATGGTTTTTGATTGTTTCGGAAATGTCACGGTTAAGATACAATAGAACATCTAATAATTACAAGATAAAAACAGAGGCTATATTATGCCAGATATTCATCGTCCAAAGCGAGGGTCGCATGGCTATTGGCCACGTAAAAGAGCGAAAACAGAAACACCCCACATTAAAAACTGGGCAGAAGGAAACGACAAACCAAAAATCCAAGGTTTCTTTGGATATAAGGCCGGAATGACCCATGCATTCATCGTCGATTACCGACCGACTTCAACAACCTCAGGTAGAGAAGTCAAGATGGCGGTCACAGTTGTCGAAACACCACCAATGAAAGTAGCGGCAGTACGAGCATATCAGAAATCTGCGTATGGGTTACAATGTGTTGGTGAAATCTGGGCGGAAAAACTTGATGCGGAGTTAGCACGCCGAGTTCCTCTAGTAAAAAATCAAAAAGAGAAAACTTGGGATATCACCAAAGATGCTGATGAAATCCGAGTAATCCTATACACACAGCCAAAGTTTGTCACCGGAACTACCAAGAAAGCGCCGGATATAAGCGAGGTGAAAATCGGCGGTGGATCTATTGAAGATCAAATCAAATACGCAAAAAAAATCCTTGGAAAGGAACTGAAAATAAATGATGTTGTCAAAGAAGGAGACATGCTTGATACCATTGCTGTCACCAAGGGAAAAGGGTGGCAAGGCACCGTTAAAAGACACCACGTAAAACTGTTATATCATAAAAACTCAAAACACCGCAGAATGATTGGAACAGCTGGTTCCTGGCATCCTAGTTGGGTTCAAGCAATGGTCCCACAAGCCGGGCAGATGGGTTACCATCAACGAACTGAGTATAACAAACGTGTCTTGAAAATCGGGGAAAACGGAGAAGAGATTACTCCAGCTGGCGGGTTCCCAAATTATGGTGTGATCCGCAACTCCTACATCCTCATCCATGGTTCGATTCCTGGACCAGTGAAACGACTCATTGGTATGCGAGATGCCATCCGATATCAACGTGGTGTGAAAATCCAGAAAGCCGAGATCACCTATATCTCTACAACCAGTAAACAAGGAGCATGATCATGACGAAAGTGAATATCTATGGAATGGACGGATCGGTGAAAGAAAAAATCGATTTACCAAAAGTCTTTGAGACACCGTATCGTCCTGACATTATCAAGAAGTCATTTGAGGTTATCCATGCAAACAAACGGCAGCCCTATGGTTCAGATCCATACGCTGGAACCAGACATGCAGTTGCATCCGTTGGAAAAGGCAGAGGAATGTCCCGAGTACCCAGGTTGACTCAAGGGCACTCCGCGGCACTAGCTCCTAATGTAGTCGGGGGCAGACGTGCACACCCCCCAAAAGTAGAACGAGACTGGAAAGAAAAAGTGAACAAAAAAGAAAACCAGCTTGCTCGCAATTCAGCTCTAGCTGCAACCGCGACTAAGGAGATTGTGACAAAAAGAGGGCATGATTTCGACGGAAAAATTACCTTACCTATCGTTGTCGATGACGACTTTGAAAAGATTAAGAAGACAAAAGAGGTAATCAAAGTATTGGAGAAAATCGGCATCTACTCAGATATAGAGCGGGCGGCAAACGGAATGCACATACGAGCCGGCAAAGGAAAAATGCGAGGGCGAAAATACCGTAAACCAAAATCAATACTCATTGTAGCGACAAAAGATGGGATAGAAAAAAGTTCCCAGAATCTAAGCGGCGTTGACATCATAAAACCACCTCAACTTAATATTGAACACCTTGCACCAGGTGGAATTGCCGGCAGACTTACTGTTTTTACGAAATCTGCTTTAGAACAGGTTGGAGGTACAAAATAATGACAATGGATCCCTATTCAATTATCCTTTATCCATTTGTGACGGAAAAATCAATGAGCCATATGGAGAAAGACAATGCATTAGAGTTTGTAGTCAAAAGAACCGCGAATAAAGCGTTGATTAAAAAAGCAGTTGAAAAGATATTTTCCGTTAAAGTAAAATCAGTAAACACACGGATAACACCGAAAGGAAAACACGCGACCGTTGTCTTCATGCCCGAATACAAGGCAGAGGATCTCGGGATGCGTATAGGAGTATTTTAAAGAGGTGAACCATGGGAAAGAACCTTATCCAACAACGCCGAGGACGAGCCCGAGGTCGCTATAACGTCCCGTCACATAAATATCGAGGGGACATTCAATACACCAATGAGAGAAACACAAGAGGGGTTGTTGAAGGACTCTTTCATGATCCTGGCCGTAGTGCCCCTGTTGCTGAAGTACGAATGCAAAATAACAAAAAAATGCTGATGATAGCAACCGAGGGAACCTCAGTTGGTCATGAAGTAAAATTCACTGCAAGTAAAGCAGATTGTGAGCTGGGAAATATCATGCCGCTTGGCACCATCCCGGAGGGGTACCCAATTTACAATATTGAAATTACACCAGGTGATGGCGGAAAAATGGTACGAGCCGGTGGTAGCGGAGCGTATGTGATTTCCCATGACGCGAAAAAAACAATCATTCGACTACCCTCTGGTCAATTCAAATCATTAGATTCATTATGTCGAGCAACAGTTGGAATTGCAGCCGGCGGTGGACGGCAAGAAAAACCGTTTATGAAAGCCGGCAAAAAATGGCATGCACAACGGGGAAAAGGAAGAAATTATCCGGTTGTTCGAGGGGTTGCAATGAACCCTGTGAATCATCCTCATGGTGGAGGAAGTCATCAACATATTGGTAAACCAAGCTGTGTCCCTCGGGGTGCACCACCTGGTAGAAAAGTTGGAAATCTCTCTGCCCGAAGGACGGGAAAAAGGTAAGAGATATGGCGCAAATTAAATTTGGATCGGCAGCAAAAAGCAGACGTAAAAGAGACAGGAAAAAAGTCGAGATACGAAAAAAGGAGTTTCAATATCACGGAAAAACTTTAGAGGATCTTAAAAAACTCTCCCTTGAGGAATTATTACCGTTGCTTACTGCACGTTGCAGAAGGACTTTAAAACGAGGATTGTCGAAAGATGAAAATAAACTCATGGACGATATCAAGAACGCAAAACAAGGAGATTTAATACGGACGCATTGCAGAAATATGATTATCCTACCTCATTTTGTTGGTCATAACATCCTTATCCATAACGGAAAAGAGTTTGAACGTATAAACATACAACCCCAGATGATAGGACATTATCTGGGAGAGTTCGCATTGACCCGTAAAAGAGTAAAGCATACCGGCCCTGGTGTTGGAGCTACCAGAGGGTCTAAATTCATGCCACTGAAGTGATGAACCATGCCAAAATATTCAACTGAGAAAGACACGGAAAAAAGCGCACGAGCTTATGGATACGAATTGCACTGTTCGCAAAAAGACTCAATGAACCTGGCTCGTGCATTACAAGGGATGACTGTTGAAAAGGCAAAGAAGTACCTCGAAGAGATCATCGCATTAAAACGGCCGCTCCCTGCGGTGTACCACAATAAGAAACGACTGCATCAAAAAGGGATAGGCCCAGGAAGCTTCCCAGAGAAAGCGGCACGGTACATGCTAAAAGTAGTAAAAAACGTAGAGAACAACGCAGAATACAAAGGCTTTGATGTTGATAAAATGAAAATTGTCCATATCTCTGCATATCAAGGACGGATTATCCGAGGCATCATGCCACGTGCTCATGGCAGAGCAACTGATAAAAATGAAACGACGACCGATGTCGAACTTATACTTGAAGAGGTAGAATGATGGCAAATGAACGCAAGTTTATCAGGGAGAACGCCAAGAGATCACTAATCAAAAAATTCCTGGTAAAGGAAATCGAAGGAGCTGGTTTTGGTGGTATGAACATCCAACGAACCCCGATAGGAACACGGGTCAATATCCTTGTAGAACGACCAGGAATGGTGATTGGGAAGAGCGGATCGAAGATAAAAGAACTAACCGAAAACATTCGAACAAAATTTGAAGTTGATAACCCCCAGATCGAAATACAGGAAGCAGGGTCAAGCGCATCCCTCAATGCCCAGATTATGGCAGAGAAACTTGCAGAGGCACTCGAACGAGGCTGGCACTTCAGACGAGCAGGGCATTCGACGGTCCGACGGATCATGCAATCAGGCGCGAAAGGCTGTCAGGTGATTCTTGCAGGTAAATTAACCGGAGAACGACATCGAACAGAGAAATTCACTGAAGGACACGTTAAATATTGTGGTGAAACTGCAAAAAACGTAATGGATGTCGGCTATGCAGTTGCAAAGCTCAAGCCAGGGGTTCTTGGCGTGAAAGTGCGCATCATGAAACCAGATTCAAAACTTCCTGACGAGATTTCTTATACGCTTGTTGTTAAAGAAGAGATAAAACCAGAGGTAAAACCACCAGATATAACTTTAGAGAAAAAAACAGGTATTAAGCATATTACACAAATCCCTGGGATCGGGCCCTCTGTAGTAAAAAAACTGGAAAAAGCGAAGATAACCTCCCTTGAAGAGCTCTATGCCATGAACCTTGATGACCTAATGGCAATCGAGGGGATAGGCAATAAGACCGCTGAATTGATTGTAAAAAACATACGAAAATTACTTGAAGAGGGTACTAAAAATGGCTTTAAAAGTTAAAGAAATTAGACAAATGACTCCTGAAGAACGGAGTGAAAAACTAAAAGAATTAAAAGAAGAACTCATGCATGAACGAGGAGTCTCTGCTATGGGGGGATCATCCCCATCCCCTGGAAAAATCAGACAGATACGACAGTCCATCGCAAGGATTCTTACGATCATGCAGGAGCAAGGAGAACACAAATGAGTGACATATGCCCAAAATGTGGCCTCCCTAAAGAGATCTGTGTCTGTGAAGAAATCGCACGAGAACAACAAAGCATTACCATCGCGGTCGACAAGAGACGGTATGGTAAGACTATGACGGTCGTTGACGGTCTAAATCCCCATGACCTTGACATGAACGCATTGGTCAGCAACCTCAAATCAATCTGCGCGTGCGGCGGAACCATCAAAGAGGGTAGAATTGAACTGCAGGGAGACCATCGTACACGGGTAAAGGAAGCATTAGAAAAACTCGGATTCACTGTTGATGTGATCTAAGACCATCCATCTGACGCATCTGATTCGTCAAGGAAGTGACATATATGGAGCGTGAACAGGTCACAAGCGATGAACTCATAGGAAGAACATTCACCATCATCGAGTGTACCGACCCCTCTTGGGTGAATCAAAAAGGGCTCATAATCGATGAGACAAAAAATACCTTTCTCATCGAAATACAAAACAAACAAAAACGAATTGCAAAGAACACTGCAACATTTGCATTCGACTATCATGGTAAAAAAACCATCGTGAAAGGATCACGATTAATGTATCGATCTGAAGAAAGAATTAAAAAAACAAGGTGAAGACGTTGGCAGAAGAAAAGCAAGTATGTAACATAGGATTGAATGTCAAACCACCCAGCAACAGCTGCACGGATAAGGATTGCCCGTTTCATGGGACGCTCTCGGTGCGAGGATTGGTGCTCATGGGAACCGTGGTTTCAACCAAAAGACAAGGTACCATCGCTGTACAACGAGAATTCATGCACTATGTAAAGAAGTACGAACGGTACGAAAAACGAACTTCAACATATCATGTCCACTGTCCACCCTGCATGGCGATTAAAACAGGTGATACTGTTCGCATTGCTGAATGTCGACCTCTTAGTAAAACTGTGTCGTTCGTCACAATCGAAAAAGTGTAAAATTGGTGAGCCGAAATGAAAGGAATAGCAGGTAGAATGATGCGAGGGTTGCCGGTTGGCGCTCGTTTAACATGCATCGATAATACTGGTGCAAAAGTATTACAAATCATTATGACTGTAAAGATTAAAGGTATCCATCGTCGAACCCCAACCGCTGGTGTTGGTGATATGGTCATTGTCAGTGTTAAAAAAGGTGCGACGGAAATGAAGCGACAGATTTTAAAAGCAGTCATTGTCCGTCAGAGACGACCATTCCGACGCCCGGATGGCATTATGGTCCAATTTGAGGATAACGCTGCAGTATTGATTACCGATACCGGAGAAACAAAAGGAACGATGATAAAAGGTCCTGTTGCAATAGAAGCTGCAGAACGATGGCCAAAGATAGCTGCCTTAGCAGCAACTATCCTATAAAGTGATTAATATGACATCAAAAAAACCAAGGAAACAACGATATATACTCTATAACGCGCCTCTCCATAAAAAAAGAAAATGGATTTCTTCGCATCTTGCAGAGAACCTTTTATTAAAGTATGATCGAAGAAGTGTGCCAGTTGTGAAGGGAGACACCGTCAAAATCATGCGAGGAAGCTTTCGAGGACATGAAGATAAAATCGTCAAGGTCAATGTCCGAGACCAAACCGTGGAAGTCGAAGGAGTCACTATCACAACTGCAAAGGGGACAAAGATAGCCAAACCGATTCATGCAAGTACATTACTTATCACGAAATTGAATGTTACTGATAAATGGCGACGGCAGAAACTACAAAGCGGACTTTCGGAGACTGCAAAGAAAGAAATAGAAAAGGAAGCGGTAGAACAACTCAAGGTCATGGAAGAAGAGAAAAAAGCAGCAGAAGAAGCAGCCAAAGCAGAAGAAAAACTAAAAGAAGAGGCAAAAGAGCCTACTAAGGAAAAAGAGACGGAAAAAACGTTAGAAAAAGAAACCATTGAGCCAGAAGAAGAAATAGTTAAAGAAACCACAGAAAAAAAGATTGAGGAGCAACCGAAAAAAAAATCGACAGCAAAAAAAACTCCCTCTAAAAACATAGCTAAAAAGGAGAAAAAAGAAGGTGAACCATGAGCAAGCACCTTAAGCGACTCGCAGCACCACGAGTAATACGGGTCCCTAGAAAGGAGCGGGTGTTAACAATCCGTGTCGCACCAGGGCCACATCCATTCGAACAAGCCATACCTCTTGGTCTAATCGTGCGAGAATACCTAAGTTTATGTGATACGTATAAAGAAGCGAGAAAAATCGTCTCCAATGGAGAAATTCTTGTTGATGGGGTAAAACAGAAGAACTTCAAGTTCCCCTGTGGCCTGATGGATATCATCTCGATTCCTAAAATGCGCAAGGATGTTCGCATCCTCTATGACAGGAACGGAAAGCTCACTCTTATACCTATCTCTGAAAGTGATGCCGAATGGAAATTGTGCCGTATACAGAATAAAACGATTCTAAAAGGGAAAAAAATACAGCTAAATTTGCATGACGGCAAAAATAAGCTTGTGGAAAAGGATGAGTACAAAACAGGGGACGTCCTTAAGATTTCATTTAAGAAGAACAAAATCGATGACGTCTATAAATTTGAAACAGGAACAATATCAATGATTATTGGTGGAATGCATGTTGGTGAAATCGCAAGTATCGAAGAGATTCAAATTGTCGCTTCATCAAAACCAAACCTGGTGAATTTGAAGGGGGAAAAAGAATTTTCCACTATTGCAGAGTATGTGTTCCCTATAGGCAGAAACAAACCGGCTATCACAATCCCTGAGGTGACGATGTAATGAGCGAAAAAAAAGGGACAGGAAAAATCCATAAACCATCTGGTCGTGCAAAGAAATCTTCTGCAAAAAAAGAAGGAAAACAATCTCTCAACCCGTATATTGCAAAAGTAACGGTGAACATTGGTGTCGGTGAAGCAGGTGAAAAACTCAAGAAAGCCGAAACAGTTTTAGAAGGCGTCACAAAACAGAAAGCAGTGCAAACACTATCAAAAACCACCAATAAAGATTGGGGTTTGCGGAAATTCATGCCGATTGGTTGTAAAGTAACGTTACGGAAGAAAGCGGCTGAGACGTTTCTCATAAACGCGTTAAAAATCCTGGACAATAGAATAGCAGAATATACCTTTGACGATCAAGGAAATTTTTCGTTTGGGGTTCCAGATCATACCCTTTTTGAGGGGCAGAAATACGATCCAAACATCGGTATCTTTGGGATGGATATCTGTGTTACCGTGGAAAAGCCTGGGTACCGGATCAAACATCGGCGAATTGATCGACGAAAACTCCCACAACGTCATGGGGTAACCAAAGAAGAAACCATGAAATTTATTACTGAAAAATTCAACGTAGAGGTCGTAGAATGAGAATTAAAGAGCGTAAGAAAATATACGGTAGGAAAACAGGGTGTGAACAATGTGGCAGAAAACGTGGGGTTATACGACGCTATGGACTGCACCTCTGCAGACAATGCTTCCGGGACAAGGCAGAGGAAATGGGGTTTAAAAAATACGATTAGAGGGTGTTGAAAAGTATGTTAAACGATCCATTGGCAGACGCATTATCAATCATTAAAAACGCAGAGATAAGAGGGATCCATAAATGCATTATTCGACCCTCATCAAAACTCATTGGAGGGGTTCTTACGCTCTTAAAAGAGAAAGGATACCTCGGTAACTTTGAGTTTGTTGAGGATGGAAAAGCAGGGATTTATCAGGTTGAGCTGCTGGGAAGCATCAATAACTGCGGTGTCATTAAGCCACGCTACCCTATCAAATTAAAGGAAATGGATAAATGGGAAGCTCGGTATCTTCCTGCGCGTGATTTCGGATTACTCATCCTTACCACCACTGATGGTATCATCGCTCATGATGAAGCACGAAAGAAAGGCATCGGAGGAAAACTCCTTGCGTATGTGTATTAAAGAGGTACACCCATGGAAAAGAAAGTGACTATAAAAGAAGAACTCAAAATCCCTGAGGGGGCCCAAATCACTATCAAGGGAAAAAACGTTCACGTGAAAGGTCCTAAAGGAGCCATATCAAAGATTCTTTCTCATCCAAAATTACTTCTAAAAGTGGAAGGCAAGGTTGTTCAGATTTCCTCTAAGGAGTCTCCCCGGCGAAAAGAAAAAGCATTGATGGGGACCTTTAAAGCACAAATTAGAAACATGATCAAGGGAGTCACCCAGGGATACGAATGTAAGATGAAAACTGTGTTTTCCCACTTTCCTATAAAAAACAGTGTGGAAGGTAACTATCTTGTCATTCAGAACTTTCTTGGAGAACGGTTTCCCCGGCGGGCTGAGATCCTCAAAGACGTCAAAGTCGAGGTTAAGGGAGAGCATATTATTCTGACCGCCATTGATAAAGACAAAGTCGGACAAACCGCCGCTAATATTGAACGTGCGACTAGAGTGAAAAATAGAGATGTTCGAGTCTTTCAAGACGGCATTTACATTGTAAAAAGAGGGTAACTTATGACAAAAGAAGAGGTTCTTAAGGAGTTTGAGGCATTAAAAGGTGTTGGCAAAGTAAAAGCCAAACTCCTCTATGATAACGGATTTGATTCTCTGGATAAACTGAAAAAGGCAAAAGTTAAGGATTTGACAATTATTAAAGGAATCACGGAGAAGAACGCTAAGGATATTCTTGCTCAGGTGAAAGATAGAACAGAAAAAACTAAGAAAAAATCAGTGGAGAAAAAAGACAAAGAGAAACATAAAGAAAAAAAAGAGGAAGCTGTTGAAATCGTTGAGCAAAAAAAAGAGGCGTATAGTCCAAAGATCAAACCCAAACTCAGTGACAAAGAGAAAAATCAACTGGTGATCCGACGGCAGATAAAGAAAAGGACACCGTATTTTCTTAGAGATGAAGGGTTCCGGTACAAGCGCATCCCGAAGAACTGGAGACGCCCCTCAGGAATTACCTCAAAGCTACGCATCAACCTGAAATATCGCCCAAGCAAAGTACGTGTTGGTTTTCGCTCACCACGGCTTGTTCGTGGTCTACATTCATCTGGTTTTGAAGAAGTGATGGTACACAACGTCAAGGAACTTGAGAGGGTTGATCCAAAGAAGCAAGCAGTACGTATTAGCGGTACTGTAGGGACAAAAAAACGCCTTGAGATTTTGAAACGAGCTGATGAGTTGGACATACGGGTTTTAAACATGAGGGAGTAACTATGACAGATCTACGCAATCAACGGAGAATGGCTGCATCCATCATGAAATGTGGCGGCACGAAAGTGTGGATGGACCCTGATAGACTTGAGGAGATCGCAAAGGCAGTGACACGAAATGACGTGTTGATCCTGGTGAAAGGTGGTGCCATAAAAAGTCTGTATAAGCAGGGAAATTCCCGTGGGCGGCATACATATCTGCTTAATCAGCGCAGGAAAGGCCGACGAACCGGGCAAGGGTCACGAAAAGGACCTAAACATGCACGTCTGCCGAAAAAGGAACGGTGGATCCGGACCATTCGTCCAATAAGAACATATTTGAAGCAACTGCGGGATGAAACAAAGATCGATGCACATACCTATCGGATGTATTATCGTAAGGCAAAAGGTGGAGTCTTCCGAAGCAAACAGCATCTGAAATCACATTTGATTGCTGATAATATCATAAAGGAGGAGACAAAATGAAAACCGGACCTCGTTACCATGTCAAGCCACGCAGACATCGAGAACGAAAAACCGATTATCATTCACGGTTGAAATTACTGCGTAGTAAAAAACCACGTATCGTTGTAAGAAAGTCTCTTCGGGCGATTCGGGTTCAGTTCGTAGATTACAACTCGCAGGGAGATAAGATACTTGCATCAGCGCTTTCCAATGAACTTGCGAAAGAATATGGGTGGAAATATTCTATGTCAAATACGCCTGCTGCATACCTTACAGGGTTCCTTGCGGGGAAACGGGCAAAGGAAAAAGGAATCAAAGAGGGGGTGTTAGACATCGGGCTTTATAATCCAACTGTTGGGGGTATCTTGTTTGCTTCATTAAAGGGTGTGCTCGACGCTGGCGTTGAATGTCCCCATGATGCGCAGATGCTGCCAAAAGAGGAAAGAATCTATGGGATACACCTCAATAAGGATATCAAACCGCTTATTGGCGATATCAAATCCAAGATGAAAGGAGGTAAGGAGGAATAACCATGGCAGAGCGAGAACGGGGAAACGCACCAAGAGGACGACGCAGACAGTTCGATGAAGCGGCCGCCCCAGTGATTTGGACACCAAAAACAAGACTGGGAAAAATGGTGAAAAACGGAGAGATCACCACCATGAGTGATGCCTTAAAATCTGGGCTTCCGTTACGGGAGCCGGAGATTGTCGATCTCCTATTGCCTAACGTCGAAGATGAGGTTATCGATGTCAAAATGGTGCAGCGGATGACCGACTCTGGAAGACGTGTGAAATTCGTCATTACTGTTGCGGTGGGAAACAAAGATGGGTTTGTAGGCTTAGGGCAAGCCAAAGGAAAAGAAGTTGGTCTAAGCATTAAAAGAGCTATTGAGAATGCAAAGATGAACATGATTGAGATACGACGTGGGTGTGGGTCGTGGGAATGTGGGTGTCGAACACCTCACACGATCCCTTTTCTGGTGACAGGGAAAAGCGGCTCTGTGGAGGTCACCTTCAAACCAGCGCCTCGGGGCATTGGTCTTGCAACCGGTGATGTCGCAAAGAAGATTCTTAGTCTTGCAGGAGTAAGCGACTGCTGGGCGTTTACCGAGGGGAAAACCAAAACGGTTGTGAACTACGCAAAAGGAGTCTATGATGCTTTGAAAAAGAATGCGGAGACACGGATTAACAACACCGAGATGAGCAAACTTGGGATTGTACAGGGAAGCATCGGAATTCCGATAGATGAGGAACAACAAACCACTCCGGTTAAAACGGAGGGATAAATCCATGGTATATGCAGTTATCAGAGTAAGAGGCACGTTGAACGTAAAACCAGATATCAGGAAAACGATGGAGCTGCTACGGTTGACGCATGTGAACAACTGTGTGCTTCTCGAGGAAAACGACGTCTATAAAGGGATGCTTCAGATGGTAAAGGATTATACAACCTGGGGTGAGATCAACAAAGAAACTCTGTTAAAACTTCTTTCCTTGCGAGGAAAACTTGTTGGTGAAAAACCCCTAACCGAGGAGTATCTAAAAAAGGCGACACCATATCATAGCTTTGAGAAGCTCTCACAAGCTCTTCTGGAAAACACAGTAAGATATAAAGAGATCCCAGAGATAAAACCGTACTTCCGACTCACCCCCCCAAAGAAAGGGTATAGGACCGTGAAACGAGCGTTTGTCAATAAAGGCTCTTTGGGGTACAGAAAAGAGAAAATCAACACACTCATTGAACGAATGTTATAAAGGAAATTAAAAAATTCCAAAAGGTTATTATAGGTATTCTTTTTATTGGGTGAATAGCGAGAAAGAGGGTGTTTAAAAGATGGAGGAAGTTCTCTACAATATAGAAATTCATAGGAATGAGGGAAATTATATGGGAAAGATTTATTCTGATATCGATGGAGTAAAAGAATTCGAAAATAATAGAATAGATCGTTTGCTCCGTGATATCATCGTTGATATGCAATTTGCATTGGATGACGAGTTTTCCACTAGGATGACATCGACCGACCCCATTGAGTTTGCCGACGAAATCAAATAAAGAACAATCCTACAACATATAAAGCCTAATCCTCCCTACGAAACGAAATGTCTGCAAGGGCAATATTTTTAAAGGTTTCTGTTATTTGGGCTTCTACCTACCTGATACTTCGGAGGAAGACAGTGACGTATACTCGCTTTGAAAAAGCTCGCATCATTGGCGCAAGAGCCTTACAGCTTTCCATGGGAGCCCCTTCGATTTTAGCGGAAATTCCAAAAAATATGATAGACCCTGTTGAAATTGCGATGCTTGAGTATGACGAAGGTGCCATTCCGATTACCGTGAAGCAAAAGGAGATTAAAACAAAGAGCTGAGGGATAGCTATGGCTGAAGAAAAGCAAGCAACAGAAACAGAATCGACGATGATGGTATCCGAAGAAACCTACATGACGTCCGGTGTTCACATTGGGACCAGACAGAAAACTGCTGATATCAAGGAGTTTATCTACAAGGTGCGAAATGATGGGCTGTACATCATCGATGTGAAAAAAACAGATGAGCGAATCAAAGCGTCCGCTAAATTTCTTTCGAAATACGACCCTGCCAAGATACTAACTGTCTCAGTGCGACAGTATGGACAAAAACCAGTCAGAAAACTAGGGGAGCTAACTGGTATTTCAGTACTAGACGGACGGTTCCAACCAGGCACACTGACAAACCCAAATGCGAAAACATTTCTTGAACCAGAGATCATTTTGCTAACAGATCCGTTAGCTGACATCCAGGCGCTGCATGAGGCGAAAAACATTGGAATTCCAGTACTTGCGCTGTGTGATACGAATAATGAAACAAAATACATTGATTATGTGATTCCCACAAATAACAAAGGTCGCCGTGCGCTTGCGTTGATCTACTGGCTTCTTGCCAGGGCGATTCTACGAGAGAGGGGGAAAATAAAGTCCGATGAAGAATTCTTAGCTTCAGTGGAAGATTTCGAAGCGGAGATTTAAAGAATTTTTTAAAGATGTTGCTGACCTAAAACAATGTAAAGGAGATGCCCTTTGGAAGAAAAACTTACTGACAACATCATCCTTATCGGTACCGCACATATCTCTAAGGAGAGCGTCAATGAAGTCCGTAAGGCTATAGAGACTTATAAACCAGATATCGTCGCCGTTGAACTGTGCCAGCGTCGCTTTGAGTCGATTTCAAAAAAGGAAAAATGGGAGAACACTCCTGTCACCGCGCTGATTAAATCCAACAACGCTTATTTTATGCTTGCGCAGACCTTCCTTTCCTCAATCCAGCGTAGACTTGGTCAGGAGTATGGTGTTGAGCCGGGCTCTGAGATGATCGCAGCGATGCAAGAAGCGGAGAAATTCAACGTCAAGGTCGCCTTGGTCGATCGGGATATCACGGTGACGCTGAAGCGAGCCTGGCGGATGATGGGGATCCGTGAGAAATTCAAGGTGGTCTGGGAGTTTCTCAAAGCGATGATCGGGTATGAAGAGGAGGATCTTGAGGGGTTAGATTTAAAGGAATTGATGAATCAGGATGTCTTGTCTCAGATGATGGAGGAGTTTAGTGCCCTAGCGCCAAGTGCAGCCAAGGTGCTTATCGCAGAGCGGGACTTGTACATCGCACAGAAAATCTATAAGGAAAGCACGAAGGGGAAGGTCGTAGCCGTCGTTGGCGCTGGGCATATCAGTGGGATTAAGAAGCATCTGGAGAAACAGCAACAACACATTAACCTTCAGGAACTTGAGCAGATACCAAAGAAACGATTCAAGTTAGTCAAGGCTGTGGAGATTGCTATTCCAGTGATTTTCTTCTCTGTGATTGGTTGGATTATCTATTCTACTGGTGTTGACCCCTGGAACAAAATCAAGGACATCTTCCTAATATGGTTCCTTGTTCATGGTATTCTTGCTGCGATTGGTGTCGCAATTGCACGCGGGCATCCATTATCGATTTTCATCGCGTTTATCGCTGCGCCGTTCACGTCACTTGAGCCGTTTTTCGCACCAGGGTGGTTCGCTGGTCTTGTCGAAGCTAAACTGCGCAAACCACTGATAAAAGACTTCCAGCAGTTAAGTAAGATTGAAAGTGTCCGTGATTTTCTCAGAAACAGGGTTATTCGTCTTCTGATGGTCGTGGCTTTGGCTAACCTCGGTAGCATTCTTGGCACCATTATAGCACTGCCATGGATTTTAAGCCTTGGGATAGGCTAAATGTTTTTATCTTTGTTTTGAATACCTCGTTGCAATCTGGATGACCATCATGTCTGAAGAACGGAAATTCTACACTTCCTTTCATGATCTGTCTCCTCGGGAGTATATGTACGTCCCGCAGGGCAGCCTACAGGTGGGAAAACCAGGGTCGTTTAGCAGGGTTGAACTAGAGCATCTTGTTATGGCCATTGGTATCCTTACTGTTGTGTTTTCTTTTACGTTTTCGAAAAACAATCTTCTTTTTTTTCTTTTAGGATCCCCTATTGATATTACTTCGTATTTCTTTTTTATGCCCATCGCGTTTTTAGGGATTGTAACTGCGTTTGTCGTCCATGAGCTTTCCCATAAATTTGTCGCCCAAAAATACGGGTTGTGGTCTGAGTTCCGCATGTACCCTCGGGGTTTGCTGGTATCCGTTATTATCGCGTTTTTTACCGGGCTTGTGTTTGCTGCTCCTGGCGCAGTGATGTTCCGTGGGGATGCACGACTATCAGTGATCGGGAGAATCGCTGCTGCAGGAGCGTCCTCAAATCTCGCTATCGCGGTGGTAACCTATGTCTTGTATCATTTCTTGTTTAAAACCATGGGGTTCTGGGGGACCCTTGTCGGGTTTATCTGTCTGGTGAATCTTCTGCTTGCTGTTTTTAATTTATTGCCATTTGGTCCTCTTGATGGAAAAAAAGTGCTGCAGTGGAACGAGATCGTATGGTTTGTGTTATTCTCGGTCTCTGTGTTGTTTTTAAGCGGGATGTTCATCCGCGGGACATTACTTACCGACTTTTTTACATAAGGCTGTCAGGGAAACATATATATTTAACCTATACGATAGTTTGATCGGATGAAAACCTTAGGTGTGTACACCAAAGATTTTTCCTTGTACCATGATATCATTAAGGCGTTGAAGAAACGAAACATTGCGTATGTTTCCTTAGCATCACTAGATGACCCTCCCAGAAGAATCGGCGTTATCTTGACATCCGAAAAAGAACTGCGAGAGATATCTACAAGAAAGAAAGTCGCTGCAGATGCATATGACTCAATTGATCATGCAATTGATCTTGCATTACAGAAACTGACGGGGAAAGAACTTTACTCCAAAATCTTTATTGGTGTCGATCCAGGGGAACGTCCTGGAGTCGCAATCGTGTGCGATGATATTTTACTTCAGAAGATACAGGTAGAAGGCCCTGAGCAGGTTGCTTTGGAGATAAAGCG
Organism: Thermoplasmatales archaeon SM1-50; assembly: GCA_001595945.1. Taxonomy (GTDB): domain Archaea; phylum Thermoplasmatota; class E2; order DHVEG-1; family DHVEG-1; genus SM1-50. Next base: position 41,123 of record LSSI01000025.1, on the reverse strand, counting down.
TTTCTTACGGTGTTATCCGTCAAAGGAGACCTATATCCGCGTTGGACATGGGTCGATTATCAACAGAAACCGTATTATCAACTCCCTTATCCCGTTGCAAGTTTCTATAGAAATTGTTGATGAGACTAGGACCACACCGACGCAGCAGAAGCGACGAAGTATACGAGATAGCGAAGCAGCAGCAGCTATAGCTCTTCTTTCAGGTGGCAGGGTGCAATCCATCCTTCCTATCGAAACATCACGGGGTGCGATTAAAAACATACAAAAACAGAGTCGGCAGGTAAGCGAGGGGAGATTTACGATCTCAGAGGAAACCGCACTACGGGTACTGACCGGAGAGCTAAGTCTTCTGGAAGCAATTGAGAAAGAGGAAAAAACACGACCCAAATGTTTATGAGCATTGTTCCTATCCTCCTTGGGTAAGAGTAATGGAACACCGATACGCACTGGTCAGCGTCTACAACAAAGAAGGCGTTGTTAATTTTTCAAATGCATTAGCAAAACGAGGATTTCATATTCTTTCAACAGGTGGTACCGCTGCGGTTTTACGACAAGCAGGGGTCCCGTTTACCGAGGTCTCCGATGTAACGGGCTTTCCCGAGATGCTGGATGGCAGGGTCAAGACCCTTCATCCAATCATCCATGCTGGTATACTGGCAAGACGCGATAATAAAAAACATCTGAAAACACTCAAAGATCATGCTATCAAGAAGATTGATTTTGTCGTCTGTAACCTATATCCTTTTGAGGAAACCATTCAAAAACCCATGGTTAACTTAAAGGATGTCATCGAGAATATTGACATCGGAGGGCCAACCCTCATCCGGGCGGCAGCGAAGAACTACAGGGATGTTGTGGTAGTAACGGAACCGACACAGTACCAGAAGATCATTGCTGCTCTTTCATCAAAAACGGGGATTTCACTAGAACATCGGGAGCGTTTGGCGATCCAAGCATACGCGCATACCGCCCAGTATGATGCGGTCATCGCAGAGTATCTGGGAAACCGATGGACTGATGAACGTTTACCTAGGAGCTGTACCGTTACCATGCGGAAGATTCAGGATATGCGTTATGGGGAAAACCCTCATCAGAAAGGCGCGTTTTACCAAGCGGTTCCAGCGCCAAAGGAACCCTGTGTCGCTAACGCACTGCAGCTGCAGGGAAAGGACCTGTCGTTTAACAACATCCTAGATGCGAACTGTGCAATCGAATGTATCAAGGAATTCACCAAACCCTCCTGCGTAATCATCAAACACGCAACCCCTTGTGGTATCGCAAGTGCAGCTAGCCTTCTTCAGGCATGGAATCACGCCTATGCCACCGATGTCTATTCACCATTTGGTGGCATCGTGGCGTTTAATAGGGAGCTTCACAAAGAGGTCGCTTTGGAACTTTCTAAGTATTATCTTGAGGTGATTGTTGCTCCAGGCTTTGCTAAGGATGCAGTAGCGGTTTTTGAGGGGAAGAAAAATCTCAGGTTGTTAACGCTTCAGGGGCTGGAAAAGCAAGTGAAAAGAACAGGTCTGGATATCCGTAGTGTGGTCGGAGGATTTCTTATTCAGGAGCGGGATGTCTGGTTTGCAAACCCTGAGACCTGGAAGGTGGTGTCAACTAAGAAACCTTCCAAGAAAGACCTGGAGTCAATGGATTTTGCTGTGAAATGCGTTAAACACATAAAATCTAACTCTGTGGTATTTGTCAAGGGATTACGGACGGTTGGCATCGGCGGTGGTCAGACCTCCAGGGTGGATGCCACTTGGATTGCGACGCATAAGGGCAATGAGAATATCAAAGGGTCGATTATGGCTAGCGACGCGTTCTTTCCCTTCAGGGATGCTGTTGATGTCGCAGCACGGGCAGGGGTTAAAGCAATCGTTCAACCAGGTGGTTCAATCCGTGATACGGAAGTCATCCAAGCAGTAAATGAACAAGGGATCACGATGGTGTTTACGGGACAGAGATATTTCCGACATTAACAATATATCTAAATGTTCTTAAGGGGGAAGTACTATCAGTGAACAAATGAACTTCCGAGTATGTATAAGAGACGGGCCTGCCAGAATCGGGCACCTTACTCTTGACACAAATACCATTGTGACGCCAAATATTTTCTTTTTGCACACCACTAGATACAACGCACCAGCATTCTCTGATATCCTACTGACAAACAAAAGGATTCAAACAAAAAAACCTTATATACAAATCGGAGAAAGTCTTTTTTCATCAACAAAAACACAGAAAAACCACTGCTTACACCACTATCTTCTTTATGCAAAAGACGTACCTGCGGACTTGCATCTCAGCGCATCTCTGCAGAAGAAACATCCCGAGATTACTATTATACCTGCAAAAAAAGAACTGATACCCAAGCTGACAAAGAACAACGATACAAAGCTTTTCATCGTCGCATATGCGACCCAGCTGTTCATGCAACAAACAGATTTTGTTGATTTCATCACAAAACTTCGAGAACAGATCGGGTATCAAAAACTCATCTATCTACCCTGTGTTGGAGACCCGACGTCCATTGCATTTCTCACCTACCTTGGTGTTGATTTCTTTGATTCCTTCTCCGCCTGTATGGCAGCTAGAAACGAAACATTTCTCTTCCCAAATGGTTTGTTCAGAAAAAACAATCTTCCCGAGCTTCCCTGCAGCTGCCCATCATGCTTTTCATCAAACGATGCTACGGTGATGAATTACAAGGAGATCCTTCAGCATAACTACTTTACGCTTAACCATGAGATAAAACAGGTGCGAAACGCGATTGCAACAGGATCATTACGGGAGCTGGTTGAAACACGTGTACGCAGCAGCCCGCATCTAGCGTCACTGTTACGTATCCTTGACCTCAGATACTATCGATATCTAGAAGAACGGACGCCAGTTGTCCGCAAACAACCATTGATTGCAACGACAAAAGATGCATTAGCACGACCTGAAATTAGGAGATTCCAAGAAAGAGTCCTTCATCGGTTTGAAAAACCGGAAAGCACAAAAATATTGCTTCTGCTTCCTTGCTCAGCGAAAAAACCATATTCGTTCTCAAAATCTCATACACTCTTCAGAGAATGCCTCCAACGTATCACCAATCCCTTCGTAGTTCACGAAGTTATCATAACCTCACCACTTGGTCTTGTCCCTCGGGAACTGGAGTTGACATACCCAGCATCAAGGTATGATATCGCAGTGACGGGGTATTGGGATGATGATGAAAAAAAGATGATCCGGTCCATTCTTCAGGAGTATGTGCAGAGAAACCACTACGATGCGACCATCGTACATCTACCCGTAGCAATGCAGGACTTTCTCTGTGATTGGATAAAAGATCCGTACGTGACCTGCAAAGATTCACCAACCTCAACTGAATCCCTTGCAATATTATCTAAAGAGTTGGAAGAAATGACACAATGCTATCCTAGAATACAACCTCAACAACGTTACCAAGAAAACATCAAATCACTAGCCTGCTATCAACTTGGTTTTACTCTTGCGACACTTCTGATGGACGACTGTACAATCACTGGGAAATATCCATATCAGAAAATCATGCATAAGACTACTCAACTGGGGATGTTAACAGAGGAACGAGGATTTCTCTCCTTAACCATGGCAGGGGCACAGCGGCTACTTGATGCAAAACAATACTGGGTAGAGATTTATGATGATTTTACGTTGAAGGGATCTGTGTTCGCGCCAGGGATACAGCAAGCGGATGCATCCATACGAATCGGTGATGAAGTGCTTGTAGAGAAAGCCAACCAGCTCTGTGGTGTTGGCGTGGCGCTTATGAACGGAACGGAGATGAGCCAAGCAACACAGGGAGAGGCAGTGAAGATACGACATCATCTCTAACGGATAAGCAAATCGTGTTTCGTCCCGCAGTACGGACATGAGTACACCTTAATGTCGTTGATGATGTCTGCCCCCTCAGCCCAGACCATCATCCACTCTCCGCAGTGGTCGCAGGTAAATCGTTTGTGAACCGATTTCTTATCGGGGATCTCCTCAAGAATCCTTGCTGGTTGTGATGGGACTGTACCCGTTGTCCCACAGTCTGGGCAGGTTAACATGAAGGATTTTTTGTTGTTTTGTTTGGATTTCTTAATAGCAAAAATCCCCCCGCAAGAAGGACATTTGAAATGCTGTAGCTTTCCTTGAAGTGATTTTTCGAACGCGTCAACAGTTTTTTCGACATCGGGTTGTTTCTTCTGCTTTGAGACCAGAAATAGTACACACAGGATGATAAGGATCCCGTAGAGGGCGATGATGCCCTCAAGCCATTTTTCATCATAGAGAATGTCCCAAATTGAGAAAACAAGGACCAGAAACGCAAAGAGGATAATGGCGATAAACGGTAATTTACTCCGGGAGATAACGGTCAAGTTTTCCGCCTCCGCAGCCCATACAAAGCAAGGATTACGATGACGAGAAAAACCAGGATTGATGCAACGAGGTATGCTATATTCTGCTGCAATCGTTCGAGGAACTCAGAGGAAGAGGAGATCTGTTTTAAGGGGTCGGTTCCTTGCCGATATTCTTGAAGGTTGGTAAGACCGTCATTATCAGCATCCAATCCTGCATCGATAGGGTCATAGGGGTCAAATCCATAGCGGAGCTCCCATCCGTCTGGTATGCCGTCACTGTCGGTATCATTTAAATCATTGGTGATCCAAAATGTTTTTTCCTCAGTGATTCTTTTGTTTCCTTTTGCGTCTTCTACTGTAAGGGTAAAAACGTATTTACCAATATGCTCATATGTTTTTATGTACACGTATTTCGTATCTGGGGGAATGGTGTGCATCGGGTGGACCTCTGATCGGTTATCCGGGAACAAGAGTGTCACCTCAACAGAAATTACTCCTGAGAAATCAGTAGCGATACAACGGATCTCCACTAATTTATCTGACAATTGTACAATGGGATTGACGCCAAAATACGTGATAGTCGGTGGTGTCCTGTCGTCAGTAACGATAAAAAATCCATCAATAACTGAGCTATTTTTAAAAGGTGAAAGGTCAGTAGCGTTGATGGAAAAGTTATGTCTGCCCAGCTGTACGGCATCAAAGAAATACTCATATCGGTGGTTTAGTGTTGCGGTCATTGTTCTGTTGATAACGGTTTTGTTTGGAGTATTAATCAAAATAGTAACCGTATTGATACCTGATTGATCGGTGGCTTTGACCTTGATGAGAACCTGCTTTCCTTGTTCCTGTGTTGCCGGGTATTCGAGATTGGAGAGAAGCGGCGGGGTACGTTCCGCGGGTATTACACGCAGGACATGGAATAGTGCTTTTTTGTTGTTCGTATCGTTTTTATCCGGTGTTTGTGTAGTGTTATGGATCTGGATGCCTACTGCCCATTCTCCACGAAAACTGGTTTTTCCATATTGAGTGTTCTTCCAGTTTAGGGTCACATTTGCATATTGATTTTTGTTCAGGGTTATTGTTGCTTGGTCCTTTTTGTCAATATAATTCATAGTGTGATTATTCTCGTTTTGCTCACAATACAGGACTATTTCGTAGTTGGTTGCGTTTCCATCACCGGTGTTGTAGATGGTAGTCGTAACGTTCACCTGGTTTCCCTCATAAACTGGGGTGGGTTCCACTGAGATATTCAGAACTATGATATCAGGGATACCTTCGACCGTGACTCTCTCCCATCTCTCGTTGTTCCCTGGGTTTGAATCAGTGTAGTTAATCTGAACAGAGATGTCATGCTGTCCTTTGTTCGTAGGTTTCCAGAAGAACTGAAGAGTTTTGTTTTCGTTTTTTTTGATTGTGAGGTTTTGTTGGGTTGTATTGAGGATATTGTTAACAAAAAGTGAGACGTTTACATGTTTAACTGTGGTGTTGAATGCAAGGATGTTTGTGGTGACTGTGACATTATAGCCGATGTAACATACGGATGGCAAGGTGAGCGCAGAGACATTAAGATCAGGTTGGCCGATGTAAAAACCAGTTGTTAGTGGAGCGGTTTGGTACCCGGCGTCGTCATATCCTTTGATACGTATTGTCCAATCCCCTATTTTCGAAAGGTTTTTTGTGACGATGGCCCAGATGAGATTTTCTAGCGTGTTAAATGTCATGGTAAACTGAGGTTGGTCGTTGCAGTAGAAATACGCAGTCATATTTTTTGCCAGGGCGGTTGTTTTCACGCTTATGGTTAGTGTCGTGTTGAGTGGATAGTATGTCGTAAAGGTCGTGAGAAACTCAGGCCACCAGCCATGGGTTGATAATAAAGAGGTGTGGATATTTCCTGAGGGTGTTAGGGTGAGGGTTTCGGCTGTTGAGTTGCGGGTTCCTCTGTTTTCGATGACATCAAAATACACTGCATAGACTGAAGATTCTGACGCATTCCATAAAAGGGTGCCCACCGCGTTGGTTGTATTGTTAAAGACGCTGCTTTCATTAAACCAAGTTGCATTGACAACGTCCATGGTGTTGTTCGTATGGTGTTTAATGATATGAATGCTGGCGTTGTCAAATGTTTTGTTGATTACTCGTAACGATGCAAGAATTGCGGTAAAATTGATTGGGAGGGATATGTTTCCTACTCCGGTGACGTTATAGGTTCTGCGGTAATGCCAGTTGGTGTTCCACCAGGGGACGGCCGATGTGTTTTTCTCAATATACTTGTTCGTTTGTAGTTCCTGGTTTTTGATATTTTTTTGTTCTGGTGTATTGTCGATTGGAATCGCTGTTTTTTCGGCAAGTGCATTAGATGTTTTTGTAAGCGATTCGATTGGTAATGTAGGGCGCCTTGAAAGCATTTGTGTATTTGGAACTGGTGGAAAAATACTGAAAAATAGTATAAAAATTATAGTGATAATATAAAATTTTTTTATGTTTCTCTTTAAGAATCGGATTGTTGATTGTATAATCCCAGCCATAACTCCCTCGCATCTGATATTTATAAGCTATTTATTACGTCATATTTGTAGTTTTCTATTCGTGGGAAATCATATAAAATAAAAGAAATAATATATATTTTATTGTGTAGTTTTTTTGGTTTATAATAGGACTATCTTGAGGGGCGGAGTGGCTCAAAATCGATGTAGGTGCCGATAGCTACTGGGATGGTGAGATTTACGCCAGGGAGGGAAAGATTGGCACGTAATTGCGCAAAAACCATATCTGGTAAAAATCCACCACCTGAAAAACTCAGAAGTTTCATGTACTTGAGAATGATATCTCCATAAAGAATCGTCGTATTTTTGGGGGTAAGCTCCCCTGAAGTAAGTGATCCTTCCGTGATGAAGTATTTCTGTTTATTCTTCACTCCGTAGTAGAACACGACGATATCTGATGCGATCAACGGTATTTTTGTTGGGTTGTACACCTCAAGGCTCATGTTGCCTTTCAGTCCGCCGCGTACTCGCTGCAGATCAACACCTAATGAGAGCTCAAGGGGTGTGTTTGCAGGGATGAATTCATTGAAATCAGGAATGACTATTTCGATATCAACTGAGATTGGTAGTGATTTGTTGATACCGGCGATGTTTGCACCAGCCTTCGCGAAAAGGTTAATTACCAGTTTTTTTGCGTTCAGCGCCTCAATTAGAACAGAACCAAAGCCTTTGAGGGTTACCGTGGTTTCTGCAGGGATCTGGGAGCCCGCGATTGTGAAACTGCCAACAGTTCTCCCTGTTTCAGTGGTGATGTTAAGGTTAAATGCTTGAACAGACATGCCAAAAGGGTTTGGGTTTGAGACATCCAAATATGTCGTGATGTTGATTGCATGTCGAGTAATGTTTCCAAATTCAGCCCGGATACCAATAGTAGGCAGCGCTATCTTCTTCAGAGCGTCCTTTAGGGACGTAAGGACAGTAAGCTCAAGGGGAACAGTCTTTTTGACAACACCTAGGAAGTTCAGACCGATAATCCCTGTTACTTTACTGCTTAGTAATCCAGAGAGGTTACCTTTCATGATAATAAGACCGCTCCCAGTGAAATTTCGATAGGATTGACCGGGGATAGCACCTCCTTCGATAGTGAGATTTGTAACCTCTTCTCCTTCTGTTGTTGTCGCGACAATCTGAAAGTCCCGTAGGATCATCTCAAAAGAGTTTGGGTTAAATAATTGAAGGTCATGGCGGATGATGATTTCATCAGAGTTTATTTCGACGACATCGATACGAAGCGTTGTCTGAGGAAAAGTAAGTACCTGGATATCGACAAATATGAAAGCGGCAACAACGATATTGATAATAAAAAGTATGGCTAGGATGATGGATACGATGAGTTTTTTCATAGTGTGTTCACAGGGGAGACCGCCCTAGTAAATATCATAAAAATAGATTTATAATATATATATTACTATCGATGTAATGAATGATACATCTTTTTCGATGATAAAAAGGTATTTTTATGAAGAAAATTCAAGTGCATTTATAAGCTTTTATGTTTTGTTTTTTCATAAAATGACATTTTAACAGAGTAGCTATATAAATCATAAGAAACAAAACCGTTTATATATTTTGTTTAGAAACAAAATAAAAAGAAAGGTGACAGGATGAAACAATACCAGAACAAAGACTACGGAGGGAAATGGGACAACGACAAGGGGTATCACCATAAATACCAAAAAAAGAAAAAAGTCTATTACAAACAAATCATCTATCCGTGGAAAAATCAGCAGAAAGTGATTCGATCAACCTAAGAATACCATGCCTTTCACATCCGCTCTGCCTATATGCAATCCCAACTGCCACCCCTTCCTCTTTTTTTATCGAATCAATAGGAGAATATAAGTAAGAAAACTACATATCTAGTCGCGTCACGGATGTATAAAACAAAAGCAGAACTTATTGAATTAATCGCTGATATTAAGACAAAAAAACAAATCGAAAAAGAGATACAAACCAGATATACAACCTATGGAGAGCTTGTTGATAGAGATACGATAACATTTTTACTAGTTGATGAACTGGGACGCAACACACAAAGCATCACAAAAATCGCCAATCTCACCCCAAATGGTGATCATACAGTCATCGGCAGGGTCCTAAGTATTTCGGATTCAAAGACTTTCAAAAGAAAAAACGGGACTACCGGGAGGGTCATCAACCTTGAGATAGCAGATGACACGGCCTCCTGCCGGTTTGTAATGTGGAATGGAGATATCGACATCATAAAAAATAAAGAAATCAAAGTAGGGACATGGCTTAAGATCATCAACGGATACACCAAACCAGGATTTACAGGTGGGGTAGAGATCAACCTAGGTCGGTGGGGGATGCTAGTGGTCGAACCATTTGAAGCTTCTGCACAGAAGGACTATTACAACGGTGAGAACCTTAACGGGGTGTTGGTACTGAAAGAACCGAGCAAGGCTTTTTTTAAAGACGAGGGTGATATTGGCTTTGTCACTACGATCACGATAAGGGAGCATAACGTAAAAAAAGAAGTAGTTCTATGGGATCACCATGTAAAAGAAATCCAATCCTTTAAAATCGGCGATGGAATTACCCTTAAAAACGTGGTAAAAAAATGGCAGAACGGAAAAACAGAATACCATCTCCTGCAGGAAGGCGGTCTAGAGAAACGTAAATAAACCACCTTGTTTCTACTTTTTTATGCAACATCATTCCTCGTAGGCTAAGTAACAGGAGCGATGGATAGATGAGATCTGCGTATCAGTCTCCCCGAGATAAAAAATACTTTCATAGGAAACCAAAAATAGACAAACGTGACATGGCGATCCTTAAGAAAAAAGTCCAGCTTGTTCAACGAAAAAAGAACAATAACCGTTATGAGGAAAAAATACTAAAAGGTTAACAACCACCTTGTATGTAATTCTTCTTTTGTTCAAACGCAATTTGAGCTTTCTGCAGTTCACGACCAAGATATAGGTAATGCTCTGGACGTAAGGCAGTCACGTGCTCTGCGATCGAATCAGACAACGCATCAGCTTTGGTACCTGTGAAAACCTTCTCCAGGTGGCCAGATACGATCCGTTTGTCTTTATAGATATTGGAGTAGTATTCGACACGGATCTGTTTGGCATCGACTTCGATGACAAAAAAACCGTTTGGGTCAAGGACCACATCTTTTTCTACTGTTTTTTTCGCTTTAATCAAAGGAACCTCTCTATCCACCATTGATACGACCTCCAGCTATGGCAAGATGCTGTAATTTACGAAATGCAATCTGCCGCGGTAGCATCCGCTGCCCACAATCCGGAGCGATCTGAACAACATTTTCCCCGAAAATATCCAAAGCCTTCTGTACATGCTTTACGATCTCATCAACCGGTTCAATGGTGACATCATCAGATCGAACAGCACCAATGCACATCTTCTTCTTATTTGGGTACTGCTCAAATACCCTGAAAAGAAAAGGCGATGCTTTGAACTCATGGGAGAGGATGTCAACAGGCATGTCCACTAACTCAGGGATGATACGAGATACATCGCCACAAACATGCAGACGGGTAGAGCATGACAACCCTGCGGTGACGGTTCTGAGTACCTCGGCTGCATACTCTGGCAGTTCATTGGAGAAACACGGCTCATCGATACTAATAACATCTACGTGGTTCTGCAGGTTCTCTGCTTCGCTATGTAACGCGGTAGCAAAATCAAAACACAATTGTTTCTCATCATAATAGAACGAATCAACCGATGATCTCATAAGAGTATACGGGCCAGTAAGGATTCCGATAAGACCTATTTTTGGGGGAAGCAGTTGTCGTGCATATATCTGATCAGCGACGGTGATGGGATGATGATAGGAAATAGGTCCGATGATTTCGGTTCGCTGTCGTATCCTACATCCGTTTAAGTGTCGCGTGAATAACTGGATGAAAGGATCTCGTGTCTGCCCATCAGAAACAAAACTGATTCCTGCTTCTGTCATGTCATGGACTGCTTGTTCAATGTACCGTTCCCATGACGATTCAATGCATGAAAAATAATCATATATTAAATCTAATGTATCAACGCGGATTGGATATGATCCAATAACACTTGTTTTCAAATTCTGTTTCATTTCAACAGTTTCCTCCGAGGATGTGATATCGTAGGGCTAATACCGAAATAATTCTCCGAATATTCAGAGACAAGGATATCCTGCCATGCGATAAGGGGAACTACTAATTCTGCATTTTCAATGGAGCCAAAAATCGCAAAATCTCCACCAAACAAAGGTATCGAGCTGTTCGAAGCCGCATCAATTGTTTTTTTCGCAAGGGGAAACTCACTAAGCCATTTTGATTTCTCTACAACATTATGAATCGCACACCCAGTCGGAAGACCGTATTCCTCCTTCATCACTGGGATGGCAGCAATAGCAGCACCACTGTTCTCGCCTGGAGCAAGAGCTGCGGTGTCAATCAATATTTTTTCTACACCAATCAAACGAACCGTTTCAAGAAGACCATAATCAATCAGATGGGCCCCGTTCTCAAGCACCTCGATTTTTCCATCGGGTGAAGCATCCTTCGGGTTGAACGTAACAACTATTACCATCTCTGGGGTATGCTGCTGTAACGCATCTATTTCCTGTGGTGTAATACCAATATGAATCGAGTTATAAATCGTTCGTTTTAGTAATTTTCTTTCTGCAAGTTGACCTAAGACCTCTATTTTTATCAATGGGTCTATGACATCAATAGAAAAGGGCTGTGTCTGTGGCATCTCATTCTCAATGAAGGACAGGAGAGGTGTGATATACTCCTTTTTCCGAATGAATAAGTCTGGGATAACGGGAGTACCGGTTTGTGTACTCAGATTTGAGACGATTAGAAGACGTTTTTTTGCATCATCAAAATCAGGTTCTCCTTTGAAGAATAACCCAGCAAAAAGCACAGTCGGATGCATCCCTGGTTGCCCGCCAAATGAGATTCCTTGGATGTCAAACACTTGTTGTTCTTTGGTAAACGAAAACATTTATCCACCTCTCTTCCGTATTTTTCCTTTGTAATCAATAGTAATCCTTGAATGTAACGCACGTTTGTCTGTTATGTTTACTGCAACCTCAGGTTTTAACCGTATCGCAATATATGGCTCCCCAAAAGAAGGGGGTAGCTTGCGAATGCAATTATTAATGATTGCATCGATTTTTTTTGTATCTTTTTCTCCGATTAAATCAATAACACTAAGTTGCGCTTGAAACCTCCGGATCGCCTTTTCTTGTAAATTCTCTATATACGGAATTGCCCCGGGTGCATCGATGATCCGATGGTTCTTATCTATTCCATTTTTGTGCAGTGCAATAAGGGATGACCCTGACAGATGCCCCCTGATATCATCCCCGCAAATAACCAGAAAACGAAGAGAAGGATTTGAGATGGTATTCGCTATTATTTTTTCTATGCCGATATTCTCAGTTTTTAATCGGCCGTAGATTGCAACATTTTCTGATGGGTTGTATTGAATGTTTAGTAAGACAACAGCGACACATCCTTTTAGTGCCCCTATTTTGAATTCACCGCCCCAGGGATAGTACTCATCGTTCATATACAACCAGCTTTTCAGTGATAACGTAACCGTGTTATTTGATTTTAAGCTGTCGGAGAGACACGATAGACGTTAAGTTCCTCACCTTCAAATTGATGACAAGCAACGATGCATGAGAATAACCGCTGTTTTTTTAGATATTGTTTAAGAATGAATTGATTGGATAGGGAACTAAAAACAAAATACGCTGATCCTTTAGGAAGAAGATGTGCAGAGACTCCTTCAAGAAATCGTTTCGTTACTTCTAGACCATCATGTCCTCCATCTGTTGCGATATCGAACCATCCGCCGGTTCTTTCTGTTGCTTTTGTAGGGAGATATGGTGGATTACATATGATGAGATCAAAGAGTTCCTTTTTTTTCAGAACAGAAAACAAGTCGCCTTGTCGTATTTCAACAGCACCTATCAGGTGATGAACATTCCGATCTTTATTACGACGTGTAAGCTGCACTGCAAAAGGGTTGATATCGGTGCAAAGTACCTCTGCTCCCTTTAAGGCACATGCCAGGGCAATAAGCCCGCATCCCGTTCCAAGTTCCAATACAGCATCTCCAGGGTTTATGTGCAGTGATTCAAGAAGTAAGAATGAATCCTCCGCAGGATCATACACCTCAGGATGTAGCTCAATTATAAGATTCTTATATGGAAACGTTCTTGGTTTGCTGTTTGATTGATTCGACAATTCCTTCACATTAAGACGCTATAATAAACAGTGATAGTTATAAGATTTCCTTAAAAAAAATCATAGGATAAGAAAGAGGGAAGAGGATTTATGGATATCCTCCAATCCGAAGGCTTGGATCCCCCAATAGTGCCCATTGCTCCACCATCTGACGATCAGCATCGTCTGTGTTTATGTCAAATTCATTAACATAATCTGCAATAGCAGCACTGTGTGATTCTCCTACATAATTCCGACCAAGTTGCCCATAGTTGTAGAAGAACCGGGGGAGAAGCCAGCCGTCAAGTCCGTTTGGATAATCAAACCCAGGGTTCCCCATACCAAGTCCTGTGTTTCCAATGGTTGCAATCGCTCCACCGTTCTGCTTGCTTGTCAACCACCAACTCCAGCATTTCGGCACATGAATCCCATAGCCATATGCATAGCTAAACCCATAAGCGCGAATATTCTGAAGAGTGACGTTGAACTGACTGTTATGACATCCGCCGACGACGACAATTGGTTGTTTTTCACCATTTTTTAACCGCGGCATCCACCGTTCCTGAAGTTCCTCGATAAAGCCGGCGATACCCCGACCTTGGTAAAACAGAGCATAGAACGCATTCATTGGTGGGATATTATAAATCCCAAGGATGGTGATTTTTTTAGTCTTATTCAAAGGTGGGTGGGTCACTAGAACCGATGGATTTGCATGACCAGCACAGTGTATAAATCCTGCACCAGCATTAATTGCCTGTTCCACACCCTTCTGACCAGTTAGCGTACCTGTCGAGGTCCATAATCTGTCGATATTAAAACCAGTCATATAACCCGCAGAGACATTAGTAGAAAGTTCTGCTTCATATGCTCCCACGCCCCCCTCTTCAGGGTAGGTGTCACCGCCAATGAGGAGCATACGATTGAACCATGCGTCAGCAGCTGGGCTCTTCTCATAATTTATTATTTTTTCGACCATGAGCTGTACTTCTTTTACGGAGCTGCAGGCAAGCCGGCCGACATAGACATCAGGGGATCCGTCAATGATGTCTTTCTTGGTGCTTGTATATTCAGCAAATATACCGTTGCCATTGCTATCCCAGTCTTCAAACGCAGTGCCATTGTCTTTGTAGATATCAGCAAAATACAAATCGCTAAGAACCCCTAGTTCATAGTCCACACCAACATGGTTATTTGTATACCGGACAGGAACAATCCATTGTTCCTTCTCTGGTTTCATGCCACCGACAAGCAATACATAGGTAACCCCTTGGTCTTCTAGGGCTTTCTTGATGTATAATTTTAAGTTCTCTGCATCATCCCGTCCTTCGGTCATCTGACTGTACAATGTTTCAAGGGTAACAATTGTTGTGTTCATCCCAAAGGAGTTTTTATGATCAACAAGTGGTTGTAGCGCTGCTTCAAACTCAGCAGGAGCAATAACGAGAAGGTCATATTCATCCGCAAACAGCAGCGGCTGCATCGGCGCTTCATAGGTTACGGTGATGGCGCATTCTTTGCGAATAAACAAGACATTATCAAGGGGAGAATAGCGAACAGGATAGAGAGTCACAGAAAGGAATACGACATGGTGCTTGCCAATAAGACCAGTGCTAGTGGAATACGAATAGGAATCCCGCGGGTATAGTTGAGAGCTTTGGTAGATTGTTTCTGAAGGAATTACACTAGTCTCCGCTGTATCTGCACCTTCGATGATTGGCTTTGGAGCAGGTCGAAGTGACTTATCAAGAACAACTGTGCTTGGTGATGAAAAATCAACTGATACTTGGATGTTCTGCGATTGAAACGGAAGTGGGTAGATCCGAGTGATTCTTGGTATCACTGGCGCCCCTGCTTTCATCAGATACGAAGTTGATTCGGCAAATGTTATGGAACTATAAGTATCGTTAACCGTGTATTGCAGTTCTGATACTCCTATAGTTTCTGTTTGTTTCTCAACAATATACTCTGGCCTTGAGGCATTACTAGCTACTAATCCACTTGCAAGCAATACCCCTAACAGGAAAACTGCTAGTAGTTTCTTCATGTTATTCCCCTAGTAATCATAACAGGGTATAGTCTATATAAAATTTTCTAAAAGAATACTATAAGAAGAAAAAATCTAGAAATTGATCGCCATTAATGTTTTATACCAAAATATATTTACTTTTTTTGTATAATTTTGATAGGACACTGCGTACACAGTAACTATGTATTCTTTCATATTGACCTGTTAACGTCAGGTTTTACATGACAACCAATCAATTCATTAAGTCAAGGAGGGATTGTGTGAGAAATCAGGAGCCGGATACGATAAAAAAATTAGGAGAAGAACTCGTTGATAGACTTCATTGCCCTAGTTTTGAAGAGAAACAAAAACCTCCAACAGCGGAGTACAAAAACGAAAATCTTTCACCAACGGGGAAGAAAATTAAAAGAAGTTGATTTCTTCTGATTATAAAACAAAAAACTTATTTCAGAGAAGACTGGATATATGATACAAAATCAAATAAAAAAACCGTTTTCTGAACATCTTTTTGAGTATCGACATCATGAACAAAAGAAATTGATTTTTTCACTTTCGATCACTAGTATCGCATTGATTCTAGAGCTTATCGGGGGATATCTAACGAATAGTATAGCATTGCTCAGCGATGCAGGACATATGTTCACCCATGTGTTTGCATTACTTATCGGCCTTGTTGCAATTATCATCGCAAGAAAACCACCGTGTCATCATCGAACATTTGGATTATATCGTGCAGAAGTACTCGCCGCATTTATCAATGGACTGTTCCTTCTTGTGATTGTTGGAATTATCATCTATGAGGCGATTCTACGACTGCTGTATCCCGTTGAAATCCTTGGTTTAGAGATGCTTCTTATTGCGTTTATTGGTTTTTTAGTCAACCTCATAAGCATTATGATTCTAAGGGGTTCACAAAAAGAAAATTTGAATATCAAAAGTATCTTTTATCATATGTTTGCTGATGCTATTTCATCAGTTGGAATTGTCATTGCTGCAGTTGTTATTATGTATACGAACTGGACTTTTATCGATCCTTTTGTTAGTATAGGTATTTCTATAATTATCTTGCTTTGGGCATGGGGCGTTTTAAAAGATTCGGCACGAATACTTCTTGAAACATCCCCAAAAGGGCTTAACATTGATATGATCTCTGATGATCTTAAAAAAAATTTTCAAGAAATACGAGAATTACACAACGTGCATCTCTGGTCGATTACACCTGACATGTTAGTATTCTCCGCGCATGTTCAAATCAACCAAGCAAAAATTACGTCAAAACAAGAAGAAGTAATCCAAAAAATAAATGATTATTTATCACAGAAATACAATATTATTGAATGTACGATTCAGATCTGCTTGGAAAATGGTTCTGAGATCTGTAATCTTTCCCCATAACCATCAGTTTTTTTTCTTTATAAAACTATTCAAGACCCTCTGGAAAACCTTGCATTTACTATATTTATTTTTTTAAAAAAAAAGAAAATTGTTTACATTGGTCGAAGCGTGCCTGCAAATACCTGCCAGGCAAGAGCGGATTTTGCGATAAGGCTTAGAACCACATACATGCGTTCGCCATACAGATAGTCCTTCCATTTTCCGATTTTCTTATACTGGAGAAACATGTTGATGGCAAAGAGATTGAAAAACACCGCGATAGTGATAAATATCGCTATAACAAAATCTGGAACAGATCCTGCGGTGATAAGAGGAATGAATATAACGACCCAGGGGATAAAACCAGCGATACATCCGATAGTATAGGATGTCCAATTGGTTTTTGTTGTCGTCTGATTATGCAATTCCATCATCAAGCCCATGAGGTTCATAACCGCAGTGAGGGTAAATAAGCCAAGCAAAGTTCCGATATCATAGATTGTTACAAGCATTGCGATGATAAAGATCATCAACGACGCACTAAACGAGTATTCATACCATCGAGCTGGGTTGATATGGTTTTTCAGATTGCGTACATACCATTGATAAAGAATGGTTGCAATGAGCAGATGAGCAATAGCTGACATGAAAAGAAACAAAGCTACAAGAGGACCAATCTGCACGTTAAAAAAGGTTTCAGATACCGGTGAAATCGTATTAGTAGTGGCGTTATATTCTGGATGCGTATAGGTTAATGGAAGAGTAAAAGCATTGCTTAATAACAGCATGAGAAATCCTTGGATCATATGTATAACGCCCATTATCGCGTTAAATATTCGTAATTTTTTAAAACGGGTGTCCCCGATATCCGTAAAACACTCCACTTTATTTGTATCGCAGGTGCTTTCAGGAACGGTGAATGTTCCAAAGGTTTTACAAGAAGGGCAGGTCACGTGCATCGTTTCATTTGGTTGACCTTTGACGGTGAATTGATGGTGGCATTTGGGGCACATAATTTTCATTTCAGACATCTTTTAATTTCCTCTAAGAACTTAAAACAAAGAAATAATGTTGACTATATTTGTTTTTCGTTTCCGTGTTGTTACCAAAAAATGTGTAACAAATAATATTTATATAGGATTATGAAGTTAGATAAACTTATGAGAAGAAGTATTGAGTTGTTTGTAGCTCTTATATGTACCTGCTTATTTCTTTTCCCAAGCGTCCTTGCTCATGTGCCCTATTTAGAGCGTCGCGATTTCTCTGTGCAGCAACCGTTCACGGTACGAAAATCCATCACGCAATCAATAGCAGTCTATTCCTGGTTGGAAACAGATTGGGTTAATTCGTCGACCGACATTGATGTGTATAGTTTTACGATAAAAGACCAGCCGCTACGGATTTTTCTTGAGGTGATTGTACCTGTCTGTAATGGTTTCTATGCGAATTTTACCCCATGGTTCGCTCTCGTTGGTCCGGGGCTTCCTCCGCCTAATCAGACATTGCCTTTTGATCTACCACCAGGATATGGCGTGATAGTAAAACAGGATGTCTCGCCTGGCACCCCCCGAGAGGAGTTCTATGAGCCCTTTGGTGGAAAATCATACTACCAGGGACCTCGGTTCGATGAAACATTATACATGTGGGGAACGTATTATGTATATTACTGGGATCCATATCAAAAAGGAGGGGACTATGTTGCAGTGTTAGGATATAAGGAACAATTCCCCCTATTAGATATCTTCCGAGCACTTTTTAATACCCCTCTTATTCGTCGTGATCTCGAACTGCATCTCCCCTAAATCTCTTTCAGTGTATGTGAAAAAAAATTTTTAACATTTGAATAAGAAAACATCAAGAATGTATTTTGAAGTTTGTATCCATACATGACATAGGTTTTAGAACGTATCTTGTTTGAATTTAACCCCTAGATTCAATGTGAATACATTACTAGACTTCATCTGC
Organism: Thermoplasmatales archaeon SM1-50; assembly: GCA_001595945.1. Taxonomy (GTDB): domain Archaea; phylum Thermoplasmatota; class E2; order DHVEG-1; family DHVEG-1; genus SM1-50. Next base: position 22,633 of record LSSI01000025.1, on the reverse strand, counting down.
TATTTTGAGTATTTGTACCTGTTCAAATTTCTGAACAACCTGATAAGCCTTCACATGAACTTCTATAAGAGTACAAAGAGGATCAGCAAGAAACATCGATAGATCAGGATGTTTCTCTAATAATAATTTTCGATATTCTTCGTACGAGTTTTTGGCTTCTTTTGCATTTCCTAGCGCAGTGACAGTAATTGCATCGGAGAAATCAAACGGAGAGTTTTCACGATTATCAATTAAAACTGCGATACGAACGTTTTTTTTGATATTATAGTATTTTTGCGTGTCTCGTTTGGTTGCAAACAAGAGAACCCGCAAATCAGAGGTAGATGTAAATGCGACAAGATGTGCATATGACTGTTTATCATTGTGTGTTGCGATAACCGCAAATCGTTGATGCTTACATAACTGCTGAATCTGACGTCTTAACTCTTTTTCATTCATATTGGCCAACTTGCTGGTTTTCAAGAGATTAAACGAGGATCAGATTTCAATATCGTAAGTGCCTTTATCACACTTCGTTCTTTATCCTTTATCTCTAGCATAAGATCAAAATCATATGGTCTTGAATTACGCAGAAAAACTTTGAAATCAGATTTGTCAAGATGCTCTGCATGTGCTCCTGTTGTCGTATGAGGTTTCTGTGAACTGTAATCAACCATTGGAATTCCGTCTTTTTCCGCCCAGGTTTTTTTACAGGATTCTAACACGTCACAGAATGATTCGTGGTTGTTAAGTAGCGTATGATGGAAATAATCAAATAAAACAGGTATTTTAATTTTTTTATGAATCAACAAACAATCCTGGATATCGTAGCTTTTTTCATCGTTTTCAATAACAAGTCGGCGCTTAAGTGAAGCATCTAATGATCGATAACGATCAATAAATCGTACGATACTTTTTGATTTATCGGTATAGACGCCGCCGACATGAAGCTGTATTTTCGCCGTTGTATCAAGCCCCATTAGATCAAGAACCTCAGCATGGTATGCAATTTCTGCAACACTTCGCTGGAACACCTCCTCGCGAGGTGTATTTATTACGATGAACTGATCAGGATGCATGGAGATGCGCATATCATTTTTCATGATAAACTGACCTATTTTTTTGAATTGGTGTCGAAAATGTTTTTGCCAGGGGAATGTGCATACAGGATGAGAGGCAAATGGGATGATATCAGAGGAGATTCTAAAAAAAAGCATTCCATATTTAAGATTAAATCGTAATATGTGTAATAGGCAATTAAGGTTGTTTTGTATTGTCTGCTGTAATCGTTCATCTGAATATGACCGTAAACGAAAAGTACGGTTACCCTTGCAGGAAAGGGAGCGGTTGATACAGGGATATCCTATCTTCATTTCCAGAAATCTCTCACGTTACTTGCTTTTATTGCTTCAACGTCTAATAGTTCATCAGGATATGGTTGAAAAAAGGTTTGTGGAAGAAGATATGGTTGTTCAAATCGGATCACCCAGGATCGAACGAGGTTTATAGGAACACTTAACGATATCAGTCCGTTGCGGAATTTCTGAATAAGACTTGCATAAAACTTTTTTTCATTGTCCTTTAGGTCTTGTGATACATATCCAAACGCATGATTCAGAACATTGATTTGAGTGGTATATCGCGGAGCTTTGGAAAATGCATTATGAAGATGATGTTCATACTCTGAAAACATAGTATGAAGGGGTTGTTTGTCCTGGTTTGCTAGAATGTTGCCAAGAATTCGTAATTCTTTTTGGCTGTATCCCATGAGCAAGAACTTATTTTCAGTGTGAAACATAAGGAGTTTCTGCAGTGAGGCAGCTTGTTTGATTCTGCGGAAGGCGGCAAAGGTAAAAATTTTGGTGAAATAATGTTCTTGAATGATTGGGTTTTGTAAACGCATTTCATCCTCTATTGCTAAAAAAGGAAAATGGTGCAGTATTTGTTCGCCAAAAAAACCTGCCTCCCGTCGTGTTGCTGCAGAGTGTGTTACCGCAGGATAGATTTTTACATCGCGCGTCCCACAGGACGGCGATTGGGATTTTAACAAAAAGCCTTCAATGTTTCGTTGATTTGTAAGAAACCGTTGTGAAAATGAACTCATCTCTTCGGTAATATCACGGTTTGTATTTGGCTGGAGCAGATATTTCTTTGTTTGTTTTTCAATGATGCGAATAGGGTTCCGAGGGACGCCTAACCCAATCTCTACCTCCGGGCATATCGGCAGAAACTCAACATGTGGTTTCATCCTACTTATGATTTCACTGCGGATGATTTGCGCGTTATATCGGCAGAAGTCAAATTCAATACATCTGCTTATCACAATCCGCGGTTTTACAAATGGTTTCATAGGTATTACTCTGAAGAATTTTCATGTGTATGGGCGGTACGATTGCAGAATGATGTACTAAATTTAGTTCCTATCGTGTCAATGAGATTAGAAAATACGGTAAGTAAGATTTTCGAAATCATCGGTTTTACTTTCATGTCATACAAAATGAAGGGATGACGCATGATTTGTTCTGCAGTCCAATGATACATCTCAGATGCTGTTTTTATCGATATTAGGTATCGTTTTGGGATAAAAACGTATCCTTCCTCTGCCTCCTTCTGCCAGTCACAGTACCGTTCAAGCTGTGTTTTAATGAATCGTGAGAATTGGTCAGGGCGTTGTTTCACATGCTCATAGGTCAGATTCTCAAGCCCATGTTGTTGTATCTCTGTTTGTGGAAAATAGACGCGCCCGAGGTCTAAATCTTCATCAATGTCCCGGATGAAATTGATATACTGCATCGCTCGCCCGAGATATTTTGCATGTGTAAAAGACTCCTTAGGTAGCCCGATGATCTTTGCCATCATAAGCCCAATGACTTCTGCGGAACCGTAGATATACTCCAGGACGTCATCAAGAGTGTTGTAGTGTTTCTTGGTCAAATCAAGCTCCATGGAATGGAGGAATGCTTCAATCCATTCATACTGAAAGCCTTTACGTTCCGCTAATCGGACAAATGAATCAATGATGATATCCCCGGTTTCCTTTCCCTCTTTGGCTTGATAATATTTCTCTTTTAACTCATAGAATCCTTCACGGTTTTGTGGCTTGATATCAACGTAATTGTCGGTTTTACGGACAAAACCATACAGGATGAATACTTCTCGTCGTATATGCGTTGGGAAAAACAAACTACTGTAGAAGTAAGTACGACTTCCTTTACGAAAGATAGAGAAAAAGGTTTTATCGATGATCATATGCGTTCCTTATCTCTGAAGCTACGATTTGAGAGGAGATGATAACCATAGGCACACCAATACCTGGGTGTGTATAGTGCCCGGTGTAATACAGCCCTTTTACTTTTTTACTTTTATGGGTGGAGCGGAAGACCGCGGTCTGCCCCAAGGTATGTGCCAGCCCAAGAGCAGTTCCTTTATAGGCATGATACTGTTGTGCAAAATCCTGATGGGCAAACAGTCGTTTCACTACTAGTCTGTCCTTAATGTTCTCCCCGGTGAGTGTTTCGAGATGATCCATGACCTTCGTGAAATACTTCTCTCGGGTTTCTTGCGTGTCTCGTAGCCCTGCTGCGACTGGGATGAGGATGAAAAGATTTTCGTCTTCAGTGGGTGCCACGGTTGGGTCGGTTTTCGATGGGCAGCTGACGTAGTAGGAGGGGTCTTCAGGCCATCGGGGGTTATGGAAGATGGTGTTGAAATGGTCTTCCCATTGAGGGGAAAAATACAGGTTATGATGAGCAAAGGCTTTGATTTTTCCTTTCACCCCAAGATACATCAGGAGAGCTGAGGGAGCAATAGCCTTTTTGTTCCAGTACTCCTCAGGATAAGTTTGATATTGTTTGTCCAACAGATGGGTTTCTACATAAGGGTAATCGGCATTGGCGATCACAACATCAGCAGCCATGTTACCTTTCGAGGTTTTCACCCCGGTAACCTGTTTGTTTTTGACATTTATCTTTTCCACTTCTGAATTATACTCGAAGGTCACCCCTTGTTCGCTAGCGAGTCGTTCGAATCCCTTTGCAAGTGCTCCAAATCCGCCATCGGGGTACCATACACCAAGGTTGAAATCCACATGGGACATCAAGGAATACAAAGCAGGGGTATCAAAGGGTGTTCCACCTAGAAATACCATCGTATATTCCAATATTTTTCGCATCTTGGAATCAGTGATAAACCGTTTTGCATATTCATCCAGGCTAGTGAAGATATGCAGTTTGCTTCCTTTGAGAAGGAGCCGGAGACTAAAGAAATCCCAGAGATGGTGGTATTCCTTATAGATGAACTCATTCATCGCAATTTGATATTGATATTCAGCTGCAGCAAGATATTTTTTTAATTGTTCACGTCCTCCCTTTTGGTAGCGTTCGAAGAGCTGCAAGTTCTGTTCAAGATCGGGCGACACTTCAACGATTTCTTCCTTGTTAAAAAACACTCTGTATGCGGGATTGAGTCGGACAAGCTTGTAATAATCATCTGGTTTTTTGCCGAATTCCGCAAAGAACTTTTCGAACACATCAGGCATGAGGTACCAGGATGGTCCCATGTCGAAGACGAACCCTTTTTCTTTCCATACAATTGCTCGTCCGCCTGGTTGGTCGTTTTTTTCAAGGATAGTTACATGATATCCGTTGCTGGCAAGGAGTGCTGCAAGAGACATACCACCAAATCCAGCACCGATGATTATGATTTTTTTTTCCGTCATGTTTATCCCTTTTTCAATTAATAAATATCTATTGGAATAAATATTTTATGATTAAATCAGTTCGTATCATAAATAGGTGGTATCATCTACGAGAACTATCTTTTTTCTTGGATATCCATCGTTTTTTAAAAAATAAATACAACATGAGATAAAAGGATAGCATCGAGTAATTGTAAAAGAAATCCTCTAGAGGTATGGTGAAGAAACGCCCGTTCCAGAGCTCGTCCCCACCCCAAATGGCTGCTGGATTATACAGCACAATAGGAATTGAAGTCAGTAGATAGTTGAAAATAATGAAAGGTATCATCGAGATGCCTATGTAAAGCCAGTAGTTTTGTGATTGCAGGATGCCTGGGAAACGCCAAAGTGCGATTATTAAAAAAAATGCACACGACATCAGAGCAAGAATCGTATAGTCTTGGTGATAGAATGCTATACTCCCCAGAATGAACAGCACAATCAAACTAATATAGAAGAGCTTGTTTAACTTGATTTTTTTATCAGGAAAGAAATAGTCAAGGTTCTCGTAGATGAATATACAGGAATAGGGGACAACGATGAAGAACAATATCTCCTCGAGGGGTAATCCGATGATGGTGATTCTAGAGAGATACTCATAATTGAACCACCAGTCTCCTCGTGCTGTGACAATCGCATCCCAGATGATATAGCCTGAGCCGACAATGGCGATCGCAGGGAACAATGCCTTGTAATACCGATAATAGGCGAACTTCCACTTAAATGAAAGTAAGAATGGAAACAGAATGATGAGGATATCTAAGATAAGATAATTTATAATCATGAATCTCCCGCTTTTCAAACCTTACTACTTGTATATGACGGTGATTTAAGAAGATTCTGTGATTTTATTTGTTTCATTGTAAAAAAAGAGAAAGGAATTGGAAAAACACGTTTAGGTTTCTACAGGATACCCCGCGTCTGCCCATGCTCGATAGTTCCCTTCTAATCGATAGACATAGGGGAAACCAGCATTCACCAACGCCTGAGCACTTGCAGTGGAGGGCGGATCAGTGTGACAGTAGACAAGATAGGTCAGGTTTTTATCTAGAGTGGGAATCGTCTTATTCAAGGTTCCATCTGCCCAGATATAATTCACCGCACCAGGAAGATGCCCTAGGTTGTAGATATTAAGGCCAACCACATCGATGATGAGATCAAATGTTCCATTTTCATACAAGCTGTAGGCCTCAGCAGGTGGTATATCCATATAGGTTGGTTTCAGATTAATTATAAAAAGGAACACCAGCCAACAGATCTGTGAAGAACGATAGAAGGCATCTGACGTGGTGATGGATGCATTCATATAAAACATACCAAGTCCAAACGGGCTTGGAGTTTGTTTGTTCAAAGGTCGTAATGGAATCGACACTCGTTCATTTGAACCGAGTTGATCAATCACTCCAGATCGTATTTGGTTTTTGTAAATAAGTCCAGTTCCGGAAATCTGTGGTTTAGCCCGAAAACTCCATTTCACGTCTTGATATGTCTCATTTCCGCTGTTTTGTATTTCAATATTCACTCCCAAGAACAGTGGTGCTTTTGAAAAGGAAATGGTAATGTCATCTTCTGATTGGAGTGTAGACCATGGTTGATTATCATTTTTTATTACAATAGTAGTATCATTTAATTGGTATGAGATCGTAGCCCCCACAATGACGTAGCTTGATAACACCAGCATTATTGCAAAGAATATTGTATATCTTTTTTTCATGATTTTTCTCCCCTTTCATTTAAAAAATAAGAGGTGGTTTAAATATATTATACAAAAAGTATTTATATATCTTCCCTACGAATATGTTACACAATCAATAATTCAAATTTTTCAGTTAAATAAAAAGGGATACCATAATAAGAAACGATGAAAGAAAACCAGATATTGCATTTCGTATAGCATATTTCGTTGCGACATCTTGTTGAATAGATTTTTTTATAATAGAGATAAAAGAGATAGATAAGGGGAGAAATGCAAGAATGGTGATTACCCAAAGATTGATAATATCATTAAACCATCCAATAACTGCTAGGATAAAAAAATAGAAAAAAGTAATGAGATAAAGTAAAAAAATTGTGATAAAAGAAAAATACCGCCCTTTTATTACGATGAGATTTCGTTTTCCTCCATGGATATCTGCCTCCATATCAGGTATCTCAAAATTCAGTATCACCGTCAGACCAAGGAATCCGAAGGGAATCACGAAAATGATCAAATCAGATGTTAGAGTCCCTGTCAGGATAAGATACCCCCACCCAGGGAACATGATTCCTGCTAGTAAATGAGGGATTTCACCAAAACCCCGATACACGAGACGAAGTGGTGGTGCTGAATAAAACCAGCAAAAAAACACGGCAACGCCGATATATGCGATGACCCAAATAGGCAATGATGCGAAAATGATAAACAGGCTTGTTAAGAGGAGGGAGAGAATAAACATTGTGACTGATGCCCATTTTGCAAATGGGAGGAGTTCCGGATACTCTAATAATACTCCACTACCCCCAGAGAAACCAAATTGTCTGTTGTGTTTATCTGCTTCATAATCAAAATGATCATTTGCAAATGACGCTGCTATCTCAATGATAAATAAGATGCTAAAACCCCAGAGGAAATTGACAAGAGAAAAGGACGTCCCAGAACTAAGTGCGAACAGGACACCGATAAGGAAAATTGGTATCACTGCCAGAACAATAGGCATTCGGGCCAATTTTACAATTTGCCAAAGATATATAAGTTTCACCAGGGTAACTCCTTAAAATTATGCTAATACAAAAGTCCATTGGTATTTAAATTTTGAGGTTATTGATATTATATATCAATTTTTTTATTTATTTGTATAACCACAATCTTTATATGGAACTCTTATCTATGTAAGTAACAATAGAAGGAGGTTATATTATTCGAAAAAAACTTGTTATAATACAATGCTGTTTATTGTTGTTGATCTCAAGTGTATGTGCGTCCGGCATGCAAATGCAGAGGGGAAAAGAAGGAACGTCTATTCAAACACCTAATGTTGAAGTGGAGGTTATTACCGGGGGCCTTGGTGTTACTGCTATGATCCGTAACCAAGGTTCTGTCAATTTGACTGGTATCACATGGCAGATCAGCCTTGATGGTGGTCTGGTACTTCTTGGTAAAAAAACAGAAGGGACAATATCTCTGCTACGACCAGAGAAAGCTGAGGCAATTAAAGTTCCACTTATTTTAGGTTTTGGGAAAACTTCTATCACTGTTACTGTTAACGCATCTGAAGCTACCCATGATGAAAAAACCTCTCGGGCACGCTTACGTGTTGTGTTTGTTCGTCTTATCCCTGGAGACAGTAACGCACTTACTGCAACATTAAATTTGGTCGCGTCAGATATAAAGGCTCCAACAATGCTTACCATTGCTGGTGATGGAACAAACCGTCTCTTTGTGGCCGACCAACCTGGAATAATTTATGTCATTGACGACGGGAAAGTCCAGTATTCGCCACCGTTTTTAGACCTGACAAGTAAGATGGTCAAGATCAACCCAATCTATGATGAACGAGGATTGCTTGGTCTTGCGTTCCATCCAGAGTATGTGACCAACGGTCGGCTCTTCGTTTATTATAGTGGACAAAAAACAGCAGAAGGAGTAGATCATGAAAGTATCATCGCAGAGTACACAGTCTCAGCTGAGGACCCCAATATCGCTGATCCCTCATCAGAGAACATCATCCTTCGCATCAACCAACCAGAGGCAAACCACAACGGTGGTCAGCTGGCTTTTGGACCGGATGGATATCTATACATCGGAGTGGGCGATGGTGGCGGAGCTGGCGATCAGCATGGAGACATCGGCAATGGACAAAATACTAGTACGCTACTTGGAAAAATCCTTCGGCTAGATGTTGATGGAGGCACACCATATGCTATTCCACCAGACAATCCCTTCATCGGAGCCGAGGGCCTAGATGAAATCTATGCGTATGGGTTCCGGAACCCGTATCGATTTTCATTTGATCGGGTCTCAGGAGCGCTTTACGCTGCAGATGTGGGCCAGGATGAATGGGAGGAAATCGATATCGTGGAAAGTGGAGGGAACTATGGATGGCGGATCCTCGAAGGGACGCATCCTTATGACATGGATTTAGCAGAGTATCTGAACATCAGCATTGAGACGTTGAAAGCCCCGATCCATGAATATAGTCATAACATAGGAAGGTCTATCATTGGTGGGTACGTATATCGGGGCACTCAGTCGCCATCTCTTTCCGGTTTGTATGTGTTCGGTGACTGGAGCACGCAGTTTACAAAACCCGATGGGAAGCTGTACTATCTTTCTGAGATAGAGCCTGGCGTATGGGAACGATCCGAATTTTCTTTAGCCAATGAAAAACCTTTGAAGCGGTTCATCTTTGGTTTTGGTGAAGATGAAGAAGGAGAGATTTATCTGGTGACAACGCGTTTTATCGGATCAGTCTTACGATCTGGGGAGATTTGGGATTTAACGGTTGAATAGGAAAGTGAGAATATGAAGTATAGAACATATACGATGTTTGTAATCATGCTTCTCATCGGAACTCTGATGGTAAGCATTCAGGCAGCTGCCCATAACCCACGGTTCATGAAACTTGATTATGAACCTGAGACCCTGCAGGTGTTAATCCTGCATTTCTCCTTAGCTCCCAAAATACATTATGTGTACAAAGTGGATATTGAAAAAAACGGGGAGCTCTACACTAGTGAATCGTATAATAGTCAACAACGGTTCATCTTTTTCCGTTATTCCTATAATGTAACAGCAACAAGCGGTGATCAGCTGACAGTCACTGCGTATTGCAGTTTGTTTGGGAAACTCACCAAGTCACTGATTACCTAAAAGAGATACAAAGAAAAAAATTAGGCTGACGTCGGATTATATTCAGGGTTAGCGTACTTCTTGCTTGCATAGAGAAATCCAAAGCATATCCCTTCATGTGCTGTGCTCTTTTGATGATGAAAAGAGTGGGCATATAAGACACGCCTGATGTACTTGCTTTTAGGTCGGTATTTTATTTTTACACGTCGGTGGAAGAAGATATCATGAACCAAGAAATAACCAGCACCGTACATCGCAACCCCGATGCCAAGGAAGAGCCGTATATCAAAGCCTCCGAAGAAGCCGGTGAATATTAGGATGATCGAAAGTCCAGCGAAGAACAAACCAAAGACATCGTTTTTTTCAAAACGTTTCTTTGTATATCGATGATGATCCTCATGGAGGAACCATCCAAACCCATGCATGACATATTTGTGAAGGAACCATGCGACTCCTTCCATGAATAGAAACGTCAGTAGCATGACGAAGAGATAGATGACTAGAAGTGTTGTATCTAGCATGGAGAAACCTCATCAGCCAAAATTCACACTATATTATATATTTTTTGGCTCTTCAGAAGAAAAACATGCATCATAAATATTATATATGAACTTATATAATATGTTTTATACTTCTTCGGAAGGTTTAATAATACAGGATCGTGTATGGAAAGAAAAATCTCCCTGGGTGTTCTTCTGCTTGTTATCCTTATTATTATAAATGTACTCATCGGGGGAATGCTTATCTTTTTTATCCAGGACATCAGAGAACCTGAAATTAAAGTGGAGTTCATCCTCTCACAGATAACCACCGATGAATTAAGATTCACAGCAAAAATCTCTATGAAAAACAACAATCAGTATGACCTAGTTATAAAAAACCTTAATATCATAGGAAAAACACCTGATGGAGACATTATCTTAGACGTACGTTTCGTCGGGGGTTCAATCCCCGCTAGACAGCAGAGAGTCTTTGCGACTAATGAAACACTTGCGTTTTACGGGGTTCTTTCCTCAAAGATTTATAGCTCTGTTCAGGGGATATTTGGATTGAACTTCGCAGGGATTTTTGAAAAAACCATCCCGTTTCACATCAATATCACTGCCTCATTCCAAGACCTTTTTAAAAATATTTCATCACCAACACTTAGCATTCTAGCGGAAGTCACCGAAATAACCGAAAATGGTGTACTGTTCCAAGGGAATGTACGGGTGAATAACCCTAATCTGTTTGAAATGTCACTGGAGGATTTTGCAACCCGAGTAGAAACAGAAGATGGAGACTCTGTCGGGGAATTTTCACAGATACAAGGGACCGTCATTGCGAATGGAACAACTGATTTTTTCCTCAACGGTACTCTCTTCTATGAAGCTTTAAATGCGAAGACATTGAACCTTATCGTTGCAGGAAATGCAGGAGTTCATCTTATGGGTATCGATAAATCAATTCCTCTTTCAGCTTCCGCTCAGCTCCTGGTCCCCGATATAAAAGAATTACTGTTCCATAACGAGTCATTGGGTATTACCCTTTCTCTTGATGCGAAGATTCGTTTCCGTGGATTTCTGACAACAATAGGATTAGCGTTGTACAATCCAAGTAAAATTCCCTTACAAGCACATGACCTCATCTGCAGCATCTATGGATTAACCGGTGAAAACAAAAAATTGATCGCTCAAAAACCTATGCAAGTCTCGACGCTTGAACCAGAAAAACAGGATTTTCTTGAAACACAGATTTTTGTTCCTTATCTGAAGTTGGTGACCGCGGGGATTAGAAGATTGTTCCCTGACTGGTTTGTTATTAGACTCCAAGGAAATTTTTCGATTGCAGGGGTGGATCAAGCAATCCCTGTCTTAATCGATGCAACCATCAGTCCGCATGTTATTGGTTTGTAACCACAGGCATATATATCAAAATGTTATTCAAATCTAGTGATGACACAGGAAATACCATTTATTTTGGTAAAAAAAATTGGACACCTTGAGATACGCAGATACCCGGAAGTGATCCTAGCGGTTGTCCAAGATAATTCTGATGATTCTGGATTTAGTCTTCTTTTTCGGTATATCAGTGGTGAAAACAAAACACGGCGTCGAATCGCGATGACCGCTCCGGTCATCACCTCTGAAAGGATAGCGATGACAGCACCGGTGATCACAAAGAACAATTACATGGCCTTTGCTATTCCTTCATCGTATACGAAGGAGACGGTCCCGGTTCCAACGAATCCTGCTGTGAAAATCGACATACAACCTGAAAAAGAAATGGCGGTGCTACGCTTTGGTGGCCGTACAACACATGCTGTAGTAGAAAGATATTTACAGAGACTTATAACTATGCTGCAGGAGCAGGCAATACAGATGAACGGAGACCCTGTCTTGATGCGGTATAACAGTCCATTCACCCCTGGTTTTTTACGAAGAAATGAAGTCGCTGTGGAAATAAAAATGATAAATGAAAAAGATAAAGAGGAGAGAGATTAGATGAAAAAATACGATGTCATCGTCGTAGGAAGTGGATCAGGTGGGGGGATCGTTGATGCAGCACTGTCCCATGGAATGAAGGCTGCCTGGGTTGATAAAGGACCCTTGGGTGGAACGTGCCTTAACGTGGGATGTATCCCTTCCAAGATGGTGATTCATCCAGCAGATAGAATCATGGAGATTTTGGAAGCAAAAAAACTGGGGATAAAAGCAGAAATCAAAGAGATTGATTTTCAAGCGATTATGAAACGTGTCCAACGACCAATACAAGAGAGTAATAAAGCGATGGAACAGGGGATTACCCACTCGCAGAACCTTGATTATTATCACGATACTGGTTATTTCATAAAAGAGTTCACACTGCAGCTGTCCAATGAGGAGATTATGGGTGAAAGAATTTTTCTTGGTTCTGGTGCACGACCACTTATTCCTCAGGTAAAAGGCCTAGATTCTGTCCCATATTTGACCAATGAAAATGTGTTTTCTTTACAAGAAAAGCCACAAAGCCTGGTAATCATAGGAGGTGGATATATCGCTATGGAGTTTGCTCATTTCTTCTCCGCGGTTGGTACTACGGTTACCATATTTCAGCGAGGTACCAGATTACTGCCCAATATTGAGCCTGAAATCTCAGCTGTTTTGAAAAAACAATTAACTAAACGCATGCAGATCTTTCTAAACACAGAGGTCTTCGAGGTACAACAGAAGGGAAACGAGTGTGTGGTACGAGGGAAAGAGAGCAGTACGGGTAAAGAGATCGCCATCGCTGCTGAGAAGATTTTCGTTGCAGCAGGAAGGAAATCCAACGCAGACCTATTGAGGGTTGAAAACACAGGTGTTCAAACCGATGCACGGGGGTATATCAAGGTTAATGAGTACCTTGAGACCAGTAAGAAGAATATTTGGGCGTTTGGGGACGCGATTGGAAAAGCGATGTTTAAACATGTGGCAAACGAGGAGGCAATGATTGCCTGGAATAACGCGTTCCACGAAAAGAAAACAAAACTGGACTACCAAGTGATTCCCTACGCAGTCTTTACCTATCCCGAGATTGCGGCTGTTGGGTTAACGGAGGAGGGAGCAAAAAAACGTTCGGAGATTCTTGTTGGAACCGCACGATATTCAGATGTTGCGAAGGGTGAGGCAATGATGGAGCAGGAAGGGTTTGCAAAAGTAATCGTCGAGAAGCAAACAGGAAAAATAGTAGGATTCCATATCATCGGACCATATGCACCCATGCTTATACAAGAAGTGATCAATGCGATGGCACTGGGCGGAAACATCGCGTTTATCTCCCATGGAATGCATATTCATCCTGCGCTCCCTGAGTTGATTTTAAGAAGCCTAGGGAATCTCCACGAGGTGTGATACTACAAAAAAATTCTTTGCAAACCTTAAGATCAAACCCAAGACATAGTTCTATCTTCTGGTTTCGAGTTGTATCGCCTCATAAGGGCATACCTCATGGCAGCAGTAGCACGCGATACATTTTGAGTAATCTACTACAGCTAGGCTTTCCCTGATTTGTATTGCTTGCTTTGGACAAATCTCTACACATTCACCACAAGCGGTGCATTTCTTTGTTGGAGTTGGTAGTTGATGATGATTCTTCAAACCAAGTGTTATCAAACCAGTGCTTGAGGGTAAACGAAAATCTTTGGTGTGGACAGTTTGAGGAGAAAGCAGAGGATACTGTATCTCAGTTGGCCATAGGCGTCGTATTTTTGCTTGTCGTAATGTTGGTATCTTCATCGGTTCTATCCCGAGCAGGTCGCATACTGCAAGATCCATTGCGATTGAATCATCTGACGCAAGAAGCAATCCAAGGTCAACTGGGGTGCCCCCAGAAGGTCCATCGCCCTGCATGCCAACGATACCATCCATGACGATGAGATCCGGTTTTCTGACAGAAAGGACGTCTAGCAGCATATCAGCAAACGCGGTTCGCTTGAAGAAAAGGGAATGATACTTTGCCTTTGTTAATCCAGGTACCGCCCCATACATAATCTTTGATGCAAGGGTCATGATCATATAAGAATGTGTTTTTATCTTAGGAACCGTGATTATCTTATCAGCGTTAAGAACAAAATTACAAAACATGGTTTTTTTTAATCTCTTCGCCTGTGGAATGATTATTTTTGTACTACCCATCTCATAATTCAATTCGATTCCAAGTTCTTTTGCAAGGGCAACTAATCCTGATTTCTGATACGCTTTTTCCAATCGTCTTTTTGTAAAGGGTCCCATTGGAGAATCACCGATGAATGGAACCGCCCCAATACCCAAGATAGCCTTTGCTAGCGCTTTAATCACCATTGGATGGGTCACGACTGCTTTTTTCGGTTCACTAGGGATGAGAAGATTGGTTTTTAATAAGACACGCTCTCCTTTCTGAATGTAGTGTTTCATCCCACCAATGGGTTGTAAAAGCGCATGTATATTAATGTCGTTGTAAGTGCTTTTTTGTATAGTGACAAGAGTTGTTTTCGGTGGAGTTGTAAAAACCATTTTTATGTTCAGCTCCAAGTTAGGTAGTTTATTGGAAGATAGTATATATACTAAGTAACTTCATTTAATTTATCGGTGTTTGAGCAAGTCGCGCGGTCCCAAGCAACTGCCGGTCATTTCTAAGAACTCGAAAAGTTATTTGCTCGCCTGCTTTCCGTGTCCAAATCATATGACGCACATCCTCCATTCCTTTCATTTGTTTTCCTTCGATTTCAACGATGATATCTCCTGGTTTGAGTCCTGCTTGGTCTGCAGGGCTTTTTGTTTCTATTTGTACAATGAGTGCACCCTCATCTGAGGAGAGTTGATAGTAGGATGCAAGAGCAGGATTGACATCTATGCCAAGAATACCAAGCCACGGTCGTGTGACCATACCATAGGTAATAAGCTCGTTTGCGACGTCTTTTGCGATGTTGATGGGGATAGCAAATCCGATGCCATGAGCAAACGGGATTATTGCGTTGTTGATTCCAATGATCTTTCCTTCGGAATCGATGAGTGGCCCACCGCTGTTGCCTGGATTGATGGCTGCGTCGGTTTGTATCATATTTTCCAGCACTCCTCGTTCTGAGGGAATATTTCGTCTGATTGCTGAGATAACACCAATAGTCACAGATGGCCCACCGGATAATCCTAAAGAGTTTCCTATCGCAATTGCCATCTGTCCAGATTGCAGCTTGTCTGAGTCGCCAAATTCCCCAGAGTAGAAATTGTTTCCAGTGATTTTTATCACAGCAATATCCGTACACGGGTCGGTTCCTATCACGTGTCCTTCGTATTTTTCACCATTGCAGAGATAAACATCGACCGTTTTGGTCCGTTCGACGACATGGTTATTGGTTAAGATGTATCCTTCGGGATGTATGATGATCCCAGAGCCAGCTCCTTGAAGTTCATAGGTATTGAACTGGTTATTTCCCATGATTCGTTTAGTAACTATGTTTACGACACTGGGACTAACCTTTTCTACTGCTTTGATGGTTTTTTCTTCATTGAACATTTTTTTCTAGTCCCCTACATTTTTCATTTTCTCTCTACATACCATTATAGTTAACAATTGTTAATTAACTTTTCTATGCTATGAAATGACAGCCACTAACAACCCTCCCTGGTTCTAAGCATAGAAGTAAAACGATGATACATCTCAAGAATATCCACCTTCCATGAGATATATAGCATGTCTCTCCCCCAAGGAAGAAAACGCCAAAAGGGGCTTTACGATACAAACATAGGGCGATTCATCCCTGACTAAAAAGTCATGATTCTCACGCTCAAATTTGGTTAAATATAAATAAAAAACCGTGTCAATGCTTCTTCCTCTATAGAAAAGTTTTTCATGGAATCATAGAAAATTCCATAAGGTTTTTCGCAAGTAAGGTCTTGTTCACACGCTTTTGATTTCCAAGGCTATCAAATGGTTTCTCACCGTAGTCATGTCCTGGATAAACAATCAATTCATCTGGAAGAGTCATAATTTTTTCATGTAGGGATGAAAACATCTCACGAAGATTCCCTCCGGGTAAATCCGTTCTCCCGCAATCTCCGATAAATAGAGTATCACCGGTCAACAACAATTTTTTTTCAACTATTATGCAGATACTACCTTTCGTATGACCTGGTGTGAGAAGAAAATCAAGAGAGAGTCTTCCGAGTTTTAATTGGCTTCCATCGTGTACAACCACATCGGGTCTTACCGGTAATTTTTTTCCGTCTTCCTCGGATGAGACGATCCTAGAGGAAGGAAACCGCATTTTAAGACGTTTGGTCTCACCGGTATGATCACTATGATGATGGGTAAGAATGACATAGTCCAAAATCAAGTTTTTTGATGCAAGAAAATGAAAAGTACTTGCTGCATCAAAACCAGGGTCAACAACTGCTGCTTTTTTATGAACAACACAATACACAACATAACTAAAGTTATCATATCCAACCCTAAGCTGTTTAATTGGCACAATATCACCGCGTCCTGACCATAAATATAACGGTAATTAAATATTGGGTTTCATCAATCTAGGTGTTTAACGTGTAATAGGGTGATAATCGTTGTATATTGGAAGCATTACCTTTTTTATCCCCAATTGCATTGTCTTCTTATAATAGAGGCATTGTTTTTTTATATGTTTCCAGCCTCGCAAACCAGGAAACAAAAGAAGGTAATAAGGGAGAAGAGAAATGTCAAAAGAAGGAGAGAACGTACAAGAAACAAAAGAGCACCAGTCAAAGAGAAATGTCATCTTTACACCAAAAACATCAGCGTTACTTGTCATTGACCTGCAACACTATTTCTGCAATCCACAGTCCCATGCATATTTTAAGGATGCAGTAAAAATACTCCCAAACATACAAAAACTCATTAAAAGTTATAGAGGACAATCCCTTCCAATTATATTCACTAGATATGCCTTGCTTCGAACAGAACCACCAGGAGCTATGGGGCGCTGGTGGAACGATGTTCTGTATGACGACCAACCAATGGCTCGTCTCATAGATACTCTTCAACTGTTGCCAAAAGAACTAGTAGTCAGAAAAACACAGTACAGCGCGTTCTTTGAAACAAATCTCGATAAAATCTTAAAAAAACATCATGTAACCAGCCTTGTTATCACCGGAGTCTTGACCCATCTGTGCTGTGAAACTACCGCACGGGACGCCTTTATGAGAAACTATGATGTATTTTTCGTAACCGATGCAACCGCATCTGATTCAAAGAGGTTTCATACCGCAAGTCTTGCAACACTATCTGATGGATTTGCCATTTTGACAACCACGAGGGAGGTTTGTGTATGGCTGAGAGAAACAATGTAACGATACTTGGTGCTGGACCAGCGGGAATCTCTGCAGCAATCTACCTTAAACGAGCTGGTTTTCATCCTCTTGTTTTTGAGAAACAAAAGCCAGGTGGTCTTCTTAAACACGCTCATCTTGTTGAAAACTATCCTGGTTTTTCTTATGGCATCACCGGATTAAGGTTAGCGGAACGGTTTGTAAAACACTTTCACAAAATGGGAGTTACTACTATACCATCAGAGGTACATCACGTGGATTACAAGAATGATGCATTCATCATTAGAACAGAGATGGAAACTTATTTGTCAACTGCAATCATCATCGCCACAGGAACCCATCCGAAAAAAATACGAATCAATGGTGCATCTTCGCTTGAAGGTACACAGCTTTTTTATGAACCATATGCGATTCCTCATCAAGTAAACACAGTAAAAAAAAGGATTCTTGTAATAGGTGGAGGAGATATCGCATTTGATTATACCTTAAGCCTTTTAGACTGGAGTCATAAGGTGACTATTCTTTGCAGGTCAGAACCATCCTGTCTTCCACTGCTTCAAAAACAAGCCCTTCGAAAAGGGGCTGTATTTTATAGCAAATGCATTGCACAGAAAGTACAGAGGAATCGCAAGGAGCTGTTTCTTCAATGCAGACAGGGTGATCAAAATATGGAGCTTTCTACTGATTTCATTCTCATCGCATGTGGAAGGAACCCGAACATCTCGTTTCTCTCCCCAAGTCTTAAAAAGCATTTCGATGATCATGCAAATGCTGGCAAGACATCTCTACCAGGATTGTGTTTTGCAGGAGATGTCATGCGTGGAACATATCGGCAGACAGCAATTGCTGTTGGAGACGGGATATTCGCAGGGATGATGATGCAGCGCTATCTCAAAGAGAAAGGAGATGCATCATGAAGATTCTTGCGGAGTTCGGACGAGATGAACTAGCAAAAGTATACGTAGCACAACTGCGAGAACAAGAGCTATCAACAAAAAATAACAAGAGATATCTTGTCGAGTTTGTCGAATCGGTTCAGCCTCCGCTTCCACGAGATAAGAAATGGGTATTAATCGTATCATCCATGTTTGGATGTCCTGTCCAATGTAAAATGTGTGATGCGGGTGGTGATTTTTCTGGATGTCTAACTACACGGGAGATCCTATCACAAATAGACTATATGGTGCATCGACGTTTCCCTAAAGGAAAACCAGCGACTTCGAAATTCAAAATCCAGTTTGCACGAATGGGAGAACCCTCGCTTAATCCCGCTGTACTGGAGGCATTAGAGCAACTGCCGAGGTTCTATGATACCTCCACACTCCATATCTCTGTTTCGTCAGTCGCACCACATACTAAGACGACTAAAAGGTTCTTTGACAGACTTCTACAGATAAAAAATAGATATTATACGCAAGGTCGGTTTCAACTTCAATTCTCACTTCATACCAGCGATGAGAAGAAGCGGGATGAGCTAATCCCTGGGAAAAAATGGTCTTTTAAGGAAATCAGAGCCTATGGCAAACGATTCTATCAACCAGAGAACGGTGATAAAAAAATCACCCTTAATTTCGCGCCTATCCAAGGGTATCCTATTGATGTTAAAAAGCTTTCAACATTTTTTACGCCGGAGTGTTTTCTGATAAAATTAACCCCAGTAAATCCGACTGTACGATCAAAAGAAGGTGGCCTTCTGTCAGTGATAGACCCAAATAACTTCACATCTGCAAACAAGCTTCTTACAGAGTTTCAGAAAAACGGCTATGAGGTTATTCTTAGCATCGGTGTGCTTGAGGAAAATCAGATTGGTAGCAACTGCGGTCAATTCATCCAACGGGCACTGGACATCGATAAACGTCCTGAGAAAAGTTATGAACTTGAACGCTATGCATATGACTGATTAAAAATGTGATAATCTATGAAGAGACAATTTCTCGTCATCGTTTTATTCAGTTGTGTTTTTTTTATCACTGGATGTATGCAAGAGAGAAACACAGAGTCAGTGACCCTCCCTACTCGGGAAAGTAAAATCCCATCTTCTGCTGTAAAGATAACCCCAGCAAACGATTCGTATCCTCCCCAGCTCCATACAAACGAGTTTATGCCACCAGCACCACTCCCGGATCCGGTGAACACCGCAGGAGCTGAAGACTCACCATTTATCACAAGTGATGGCTCTGAATTTTATTTTTTTTCACCCCCGATGTGACCGTACCTCCTGAGAAACAATTACTTGATGGGGTCACCGGCATCTATGTTTCCCATAGGATCGATGATACCTGGAGTAACCCCGTACGTGTACTCCTTCAGGACGTTGGGAAGCTTGCATTGGATGGATGCACCTGCGTCGATCAAAACATTTTATGGTTTTGCTCAGCACGTGAGGGTTATACCGGTGTTCAGTGGTTTTCTGCTCGGTATATTCAAGGAAAATGGAGCAATTGGCAGAAAATAGAGTTTAACCCGGATTATGAGGTTGGCGAGCTGCATGTCCATGGGGATGAGCTGTATTTTCATTCATCTCGAGCAGGGGGAAAAGGTCACCGTGACATCTGGATGTCAAAAAAAATCGCAGGTGAATGGCAGACTCCAGTAAATATTGAAGCAATTAATTCTGCTGATGACGAAGGATATCCATATATAACTCTTGATGGAAATGAACTTTGGTTTACCAGAACATATCTTGGAACCCCCGCTGTGTTCCGATCAAAAAAAGTCAATGGAACATGGCAATCACCAGAGCTTATCATTTCTCAATTTGCTGGCGAACCAACTCTTGACCCAGCTGGTAACGTGTACTTTGTGCATCATTTCTATAAAGAGGGAGTGATGCTTGAAGCAGATATTTACATTGCCTATCGAATCTAAAGAAAAAAGGATGACATTCCTTTAAAAAAAAAAAAAACACAAAGAAAGAAACGAGGTAAATTTCCCGTTTATCATCACGATAATAATGTGTAAATTTTACGAGGGATGATAAAAAATACGAAATAATAATACCCAGGTGATTCCTATCAATATAAAATAATTACCGACGTTAAGAGTTGGTACTCTATGAATCTACGGTTTGATTTGATGACAGAACTTTACGCAAAAGAAGTTATTGATATCTTCAATTATTATATAACGCATAGTTTTGCTGCGTACCCTGAATCACCAATGCCTTATCAATTTTACAATAAATTTTTAGAGATTACCAAAGGCTATCCTGCTTTTATTATAAAAAATAGCGATTCTGGGAAAGTAATTGGTTTTGTTTTTTACGACCGTATAATCCCTTTCCAGTATTTCGGGAGACAGCAGAAATTACCTATTTTTTGGTAAAGGATGAAACCAGCAAAGGAATTGGACAAAAAGCGTTAAAGAAACTAGAAGAAGAAGCAAAAAAAATTGGTATAACAATATTACTTGCAGATATTTCCTCTGAAAATATTTCAAGTATCGAATTTCACAAAAAGAACGGATTTAAAGAATGTGGACGATTTCACCATATAGGAAAGAAGAAAGGGAAATACTTTGATGTTGTATGGATGGAAAAGGAAATCATGTAAAGAAAAAGAAGATTTTATGTGTGCTGTCTTAGGATGGAAAATGCTTTTAGTACTGTGCTAAGTTTTATTCCTTTTATTATGGAATTGCTAAAAATCGTCTATCTGCTTAAGGATACAATATAATCATTTTTTTTTACAAAAGTAAAAATAATGCAGGTAGAAAGATTGTAATTCACAATTACAGGTAAAAGGAATCGTTTTATATCAGTTAAAGTGAAATGTTATGCTGGGGCGGGAGTATATCCCCAGCAGCAATGGTCATTGCAAAAAAGATATCGCATTGGGAAAATGATTCGAAGTATCTGCTGAGTAAATTATAAATTATTTATGAATTATCGTGGGTTGTTTTATGAAGTATTATGTTTATGTTATCCGGCTTAATCATGCAGTGTTGAGGTCTCGTAAGTTTAGACGTCGTAATCCAGATCTTAAGATAGGTCTTCCTTGTTTTTATGTTGGTCAGAGTTGTCATCCTCCAGAGATTCGTTTCTGGCAACATAAAAAGGGATACAAGGGGAATCGTTTTGTTAAGGACTTTGGTTTGGGTCTTTGCCCTCGATTATATGAAAGTTACAATCCGATAAATACTCGGAAAGAAGCAGAGATTATTGAAGCAAAACTCACTGAGAGTCTAAGAAGCAAGGGTCATGGGGTTTGGTCTCATTGAAATCCACATTTGAATTTTCTCTTAAATATAAAAAAAGTCCCAATATGAATATAGAGATAGAAAAGAATGGTAATAAATACCAATTCAGTGAATATCAAATGATCGGATGATTTATAAGAAAAAGAAAAACAAAGAAAGTTATCATGCTCGAAGAAAAAACGTATTTGATACATTATGTGAATTTGGTGTTAGTATCGGGCTCTCTAAAAGGATCATATATCGGTATCCTCTAAACCTTTTAGAAAAACTAATCCAAGAAACTAAAGATCGTCAATCAGTTACGCCAGCTGATTATTTTCTCAATGGTCTAAAAAGATCGCGAATGCAATATGGAGATTATCGAAAACGTGATCGGAAAAAGAAAAAAAGAGAATTTTAATATCTTTTTTAGCGTCGTGATTATGGGAATGCACTTGCATACGAGTTCAGTTATAAAAATTAACTTTTAACCCTGTTGTGAAAAAGAGAGGAAATACTTAGGTTTTGGATTAGTTATAACCATTTCTTATAAATGGAATTATTCTCTTAAGATCCGATGTCTCATCGACAGGTATTTGTGGTCAGCTTTTCATTGTTCTTGTTGCTGATTGGAAGGGTTTAATTTTAAATTCTTTTGATAATTTGGTTTTATCTTGTTCATTTACATTGGTGAGAACTACGCCATCTGTAACCAGAAATGCAAATAATTTGTCTTTATATTTGTAACATGGGCAACCGTAAATTTTTTTTGTAGTTACATCAGGCCAATTTAGAATCTCGTTATCTATTTTTAATCTAAAATTCTTCATTTTTTTCTTCGTTGTAGTATTGCATAATAAACATGCGATAGAAAGCAGATTTTAAAAATAGCACGTGGAGGGAGATTCGGACTCATATCTACTAGTAAAAATAATGATTTTATATCTATTAATTTAAGTCGGGGGGGCGGAAGTGTATCCTGAGATCAGCGTTCCCTCCATTAAACAGTCTGAAATCGTATAGGTTTATCCTCATGTTTTGTGTAAATCAAAATAAAAAAAAGAAAAATGAATCTAAATGTTGGAATTGTTATTGTCTTAGGTTGTTCTACAATAGTTATGATACGATAAAAAATGA